>NZ_JBJJMO010000060.1:0-26205 GCF_046231935.1 Pseudomonas sp. KCJK9111
CCCAGGCGCCTGAGGGTCTGCCGTAGGCTCTCACGACCTACCGAAAGAATCGCGCCAAGTTGTGCTACACGCACGAAAATGGGGCCCCTGAGGGCCCCATTTCTGTGCAGCAAAATCTGGCTTATTGCGCCAGCTTCTTGTGCCGCACACGGTGCGGCTGTGCAGCGGCGTCGCCCAGGCGCTTCTTGCGATCGGCTTCGTACTCGGTGTAGTTGCCTTCGAAGAACACCACGTTCGAGTCGTCCTCGTACGCCAGGATGTGAGTCGCGACGCGGTCCAGGAACCAACGGTCGTGGGAAATCACGATAGCGGCGCCGGGGAAGTCCAACAGTGCCTCTTCCAGGGAACGCAAGGTTTCGACGTCCAGGTCGTTGGACGGTTCGTCGAGCAGCAGGACGTTGCCGCCCTCTTTCAAGGTCAGCGCCAGGTGCAGACGGCCACGTTCACCGCCCGAGAGGTCCTTGACGAACTTCTGCTGGTCGCCACCTTTGAAGTTGAAGCGGCCCACGTAAGTACGCGACGGGATTTCGTAGTTGCCGATACGGATCATGTCCGAGCCGTCGGAAATCTGCTGGAACACGGTCTTGGCACCGTCCAGGTCCTCGCGACTCTGGTCGACACAGGCTAGTTGCACGGTTTCACCGATCTCGATGCTGCCCGAATCCGGCTGTTCCTTGCCCATGAGCATGCGGAACAGGGTGGATTTACCGGCACCGTTACCCCCTATCACGCCCACGATTGCACCCTTGGGCATGGCGAAGGACAAGTTGTCGATCAGGACGCGGTCGCCATAACCCTTGGTCACGTTCTTGAATTCGATGACCTTGTCGCCCAGGCGCGGACCGGCCGGGATGTAGATCTCGTTGGTTTCGCTGCGCTTCTGGAATTCCTGCGACTGCAGTTCTTCGAAACGCTGCAGACGTGCCTTGGATTTGGACTGGCGAGCCTTGGCGCCTTTGCGCACCCACTCCAGTTCTTCCTTCATGGCCTTTTCATGGGCGCTTTGCTGCTTGGATTCCTGGGCCAGACGGTCGGACTTGGCTTCCAGCCAGCCCGAATAGTTACCTTCATAAGGAATACCAGCGCCGCGGTCGAGTTCCAGGATCCAGCCTGCGACGTTGTCGAGGAAGTAACGGTCGTGGGTGATGGCCACCACAGTACCGGGGAAGTCGTGCAGGAAGCGCTCGAGCCAGGCGACCGAGTCAGCGTCCAGGTGGTTGGTCGGTTCGTCGAGCAGCAGCATGTCGGGGGCCGACAGCAGCAGACGGCACAGGGCGACACGGCGCTTTTCGCCACCGGAGAGGTGCTCGATGCGTGCATCCCAAGCCGGCAGGCGCAGCGCGTCGGCGGCCACGTCCAGCTGGCGTTCCAGGTTGTGCCCGTCGGCGGCCTGCAGGATGGATTCGAGCTTGGCCTGCTCGGCGGCCAGCTTGTCGAAGTCAGCGTCCGGCTCGGCGTAGGCCGCGTAGACCTCGTCAAGGCGCGCCTGGGCGTCCTTGATGACGCTGACGGCTTCCTCGACCACCTCACGGACCGATTTGCTCGGGTCCAGCTGAGGCTCCTGGGGCAGGTAGCCCACGTTGATGTCAGGCATCGGACGGGCTTCGCCGTCGAATTCCTTGTCGACGCCCGCCATGATCCGCAGCAGCGTCGATTTACCCGCGCCGTTGAGGCCCAGCACGCCGATCTTGGCGCCAGGGAAGAACGACAGGGAAATGTTCTTCAGGATTTCCCGCTTCGGCGGCACGACCTTGCTCAGCCGATGCATGGTGTAGACGTATTGAGCCAAAACCAAGCCCTCTAATTCAGATAGGTAAAGACATCGACGATCGCCCCAGCGGGTCGGCCAGGGGTCGGGTGTCGTTGAACAAAGTGGACCATTCTACGCCAACGCGCAGTATTTGATAGGAGGCGCCGAGCGCAACAACGCGCCGGCATCACGGCGCTGTACACGCCTGGATCTGCCGGCGGTGCAGGCCTGGAACGGTCGTCGAGCAGCAGCGATCATGCCCTGTGGCCGCGCCTGGCGAGCAGCCCTTGCTCAGACGTGACGCTGGCGCGCCTTGCCCCGTGGCAGTCGGCAACGGTCGCCTTGCTCGGCCAGGCGCGCCGCCCAGGCGGACTTGACGCAGAACCCGCCCGAGCGCGCAGGCTGCGCAGCGGCGACACGGTTATCAGAGGTGCCGGGCGTGACCGATGCCGCCGTCGACGCACGTGGGGCGGCGCAAACGACTGCAGCTGGGACGGGTGCCTTGGCAGACTTGCGCAGCTCGGCCAGCGACGGCGCCTTGCTCTTGGTAGAAGTGGCCGCCTCGGGCTTGGCCAGTGAGCGCTGGCACGATTTGCAGGACACGTCCTCGGTCACGGCAGAGCTGACAAGGGTCTGACTGCTGCGCCCACAGGCGGAATCGAGGCCATTGATGGAAAAATGAGTAACCAAAACCGAACATCTCCCAGGCATTGTCATATAAAGCGGGCGGTATTCTCGCACAGCAGGCATGCGCTTGCCGAATAGGGCGGTCCGAAGCATGAATGGCACTGGCACTTTGCCATAATGCGAGGCATGCTAGCCGGTTTCGAGGGGTCGGCTTATAGTGCGCCACCGCGCATCGGTTACCTCATAAAAAAAGCATACGCCATGCCCGACCCCTCCCTGCCATCGCCAGGCCCATCGCAGGATCGACGCTTGATCACACTCACTCCACCGCCGTCATCGCGTAGCGTGTCCAAGGCGCCCGTTGCCAGCCTGCGCGGGTCGATCAAGGGTGCGCTGGCATTGCTCGCCCTGATTCTGCTCGGGCTGCTGCTTTGGCAGCTGTTCGCGCAGTTCAGCCTGACCCAGGCCGAACTGCGCAACAAGCGCCTGGAAGACACGACCGAGCTGGCGGACCACCTGGGCCTGAACATGGCACTCAAGGCGCAGCAGGCCATCAACCTGCTCCAGCCCTACCCAACCGTGGCGGCATCGGCAGCTGGGCCCCTGGTGGTCACGCTGCGCGAGCGGGTGCCTGCGCTGCGCAGCGTGGTCTGGATAGACGAGGCCGGGCAGATCGTAGCCGACAGTGCACCTGCCAGCGACGACCACGCAGTCATCGGTGAGGTGCTGAGGCTCAACCAGGAGCGCCCCTATTTCTTTACCAATGCGCCCAGCAACGCCAATGTGTACCTGTTGCTGAGCCAATCACCAGGCCAAGGCCATTGGCTACTGCGCTTGTCGCCTGATTATTACCGCGCCCTTACCGGCCATCTGCACGAAGCTGACCATCTGCTATGGCTGCTGGAAAACAGCCGTACAGGCGAGGTGCTGCAACGCGACCTGGCCTCCGAGCGCCCCGACGCGCCCTTGCAAAGCGTCATGCTGGCGTTCATCGACAACAGTGCCTGGCAACTGCGCGGCCTGTTCGACGCTGACGGGGCGCGCGATGACCTGCTGCCTGCCTTGATAGGCAAATGCCTGCTGGTGCTGTTCTGCGCCCTGCTCCCAGTGCTGGCGCTGGTCAACATGCGCCGCCGGCAGCGGGCCTTGCAGGAAGACCGCAGGCGTTATCAGGAGATCTTCGAAGGCACAGGTGTGGCCCTGTGCGTGCTGGACCTGTCCAGTTTGCCCGGCCAACTGGATCGCTATCACGTGCGCAACCGCGCCGCGCTCAAGCACAGCCTGATGCTGGACCCTCACCTGCGCCGCTCGCTCCTGGCGCAACTGAAGATCACCGAAATCAACCAGGTAGCGCGCCAGCTGCTCCAAATCGAAGACCACCAGCAAGCCTGGCAGCGCCTGATCGACGACAGCGGTGACGGCCAGGACAGCGTTGGCATGCAACTGCTCGAGGCCTTGATCGACCAACGCCCGTCCCTGGAGCTCGAGGTGCGCCTGCCTGCTCCGCATGGCGACGCACTGCACTTGTGGCTCACAGCGCGCCTGCCGCAATTGCGCCGCAACTACCAGGCCGTGATCCTCAGCATCAGCGACATCACCAGCCGCAAGAAGGTGGAGCTGTCGTTGCTCGAGCGCGAGCGGTTCTGGTCGGACGTGGTGCGTACCGTACCGGATCAGCTCTACGTCCAGGATATCCACAGCCAGCGGATGATCTTCAGCAACCGCCACCTGGGCCAGACGCTGGGGTATGACCGCGCGGAACTGGCCCGCATGGGCGACCGCTTCTGGGAGCTGCTGCTGCACCCCGAAGACGCCGCGCATTACCAGGACCTGCGCCAACAGCAGCTCGACAACGGCCATGACCTGCCGCTGCACTGCCAGCTGCGTTTCCGGCACCATGATGGCAACTGGCGCTGCTACGACATACGTGAGCAAGTGCTGGCGCGTGACGCCGACGGCCGGGTGACGCGCATCATCGGTGTAGGCAAGGACGTGACCGTGCAGATCGAGGCGAGCCAGTCGCTGCGCGACAGCGAACAGCGCTATCGGATGCTGGCCGAAAGCATCAGTGACGTGATCTTCTCCACCGACAGCCAGCTCAAGCTCGACTACGTAAGCCCCTCGGTGCAAAGCGTGCTGGGCTATCACGCCGACTGGATCTTCGCCAACGGTTGGCATTCGATCATCGCCAACCCCGCCCAGCTCACGGGCATCTACGGTTTGATGGAGCGGGTAAGCAAGGCGATGGACGATCCGGCTCAACTGGCCGAACTGCGTGGCCAGCTGCCGACCCAGCTGTTCCTGTTCGACTGCCTGCGCGCCGACGGCCGCAAGATCCCCATCGAGTTGCGCCTGGTACTGGTCTGGGATGACGACCAGCGTTTCGAGGGTGTACTGGGAGTAGGTCGCGATATCAGCCAGCAGCGCCGTGCAGAGAAAGACTTGCGCATGGCCGCGACGGTTTTCGAGCACTCGACCTCGGCCATTCTGATCACCGACCCTGCCGGCTACATCGTGCAGGCCAACGAGGCATTCAGCCGGGTCAGCGGCTACGCGGTCAGCGAGGTGCTGGACCAATTGCCGAGCATGCTGGTCATGAACGACCAGCAGCAGGCGCACCTGCGCTACATCCTCAAGCAGCTCAACCAGCGTGGCAGCTGGGAGGGCGAGGTGTGGCTCAAGCGCCGCGATGGCGATCACTATCCGGCCTGGGTAGGCATCACTGCCGTGCTGGACGATGAAGGCGACCTGGCCAGCTACGTGTGCTTCTTTACCGACATCAGCGAGCGCAAGGCCAGCGAACAGCGCATTCACCGCCTGGCCTATTACGACGCCCTCACGCACCTGCCCAACCGTACGTTGTTCCAGGACCGGCTGTACAACGCCCTGCAGCAGGCCGAGCGGCAGAAGGCCTGGGTGGTGTTGATGTTCCTGGACCTGGACCGTTTCAAGCCTATCAACGACTCCCTTGGCCATGCCGCGGGCGATCGCATGCTCAAGGACATGGCGCTGCGCTTGCTGGCCTGCGTAGACGAGGACGATACGGTCGCGCGCATGGGCGGCGATGAATTCACGCTGCTGCTACAGCCTCGGCCTACCCGCGAGATGGCGTTGAACCGCGCCATTCACGTGGCCGAAAACATCCTCGGCAGCCTGGTCAAGCCGTTCGTGCTGGAGAACCGCGAGTTCTTCGTCACGGCCAGCATCGGCATCGCACTCAGCCCGCAGGATGGCGGCGAGTTGAGCCAATTGATGAAGAACGCCGACACCGCCATGTATCACGCCAAAGAGCGCGGCAAAAACAACTTCCAGTTCTACCAGGCCGAGATGAACGCCAGCGCCCTGGAGCGTCTGGAACTGGAAAGTGACCTGCGCCATGCCATGGAGCAGAACGAATTCATTTTGTATTACCAACCGCAATTTAGCGGCGACGGCAAGCGCCTGACCGGTGCCGAGGCACTGCTGCGCTGGCGGCACCCCACCCGCGGCCTGGTGCCACCGGGCGACTTTATTCCCGTCATCGAAGAACTGGGCCTGGTGGTGGACGTCGGTGACTGGGTGCTGCGCGAAGCCAGCCGTCAGCTGAAGGCCTGGCACAAAGCCAAGGTGCGTGTGCCGAAAGTGTCGGTCAACATCTCAGCACGCCAGTTCTCCGATGGTCAGCTGGGCACGCGGATTGCCAACATCCTGGAAGAAAGCGGCCTGCCACCGGCGTGTCTTGAGCTTGAGCTGACCGAAAGCATCCTGATGCGCGAAGTGAACGAAGCGCTGCAGATTCTGGCCAGCCTCAAGAACCTGGGCCTGAGCATTGCAGTGGACGATTTCGGGACCGGCTATTCTTCGCTCAACTACCTCAAGCAGTTCCCGATCGATGTGTTGAAGATCGACCGTACCTTCGTCGACGGCTTGCCCGAAGGTGAGCAGGATGCGCAGATCGCCAGGGCGATCATCGCCATGGCCCACAGCCTGAACCTGGCGGTCATCGCCGAAGGCGTCGAGACTCATGAGCAACTTGAGTTCCTGCGTGAGCACGGCTGCGACGAAGTACAGGGCTATCTGTTCGGACGACCGATGCCGGCGCATCAGTTCGAGGCACAGTTCGCCAATGAGACGTTGTTCATGTTCAATTGAGCCGCCCTTGACTCTGCCTTCGCGCTGCGGTTGAAACGGCAGCGAGGCGCCTCACGTATGGTCAGGCACCGCACGCAGGCAACGTCAAAAACCGGACCTGAAAGTCAACTCGAATGCCCGCCGAGCCCAGCAACGGCGCGGGATGCAACATGAGCCCCACTGGTCCGCGACTTGATGCCACTTCATATGCCAGCGGCGGATCAATGGGGTAGAATGCCCACCCACTTCACCCCCGATCCTTGAGGACCGCCATGTTCAGCCGTGATTTGACCATTGCCAAGTACGACGCCGAGCTCTTCGAAGCCATGCAGCAAGAAGCCCTGCGCCAGGAAGAGCATATCGAGCTGATCGCCTCGGAAAACTACACCAGCCCGGCCGTCATGGAAGCCCAGGGTTCGGTACTGACCAACAAGTACGCCGAAGGCTATCCAGGCAAGCGCTACTATGGTGGCTGCGAATACGTCGACGTGGTCGAGCAACTGGCCATCGACCGCGCCAAGCAACTGTTCGGTGCCGACTACGCCAACGTCCAGCCGCACGCAGGCTCCCAGGCCAACGCCGCTGTCTACCTGGCCCTGCTGTCGGCCGGTGACACCATCCTGGGCATGAGCCTGGCCCATGGTGGTCACCTGACCCACGGTGCTTCGGTCAGCTCGTCGGGCAAGCTGTACAACGCCGTACAGTACGGCATCGATGGCAATGGCCTGATCGACTACGACGAAGTCGAGCGCCTGGCAGTCGAGCACAAGCCTAAGATGATCGTTGCCGGTTTCTCGGCGTACTCCCAGGTACTGGACTTCGCCCGTTTCCGCGCTATCGCCGACAAGGTCGGTGCCTACCTGTTCGTGGACATGGCGCACGTGGCGGGCCTGGTCGCCGCCGGCGTCTACCCTAACCCGGTTCCCTTCGCCGACGTCGTCACCACCACAACGCACAAGACCCTGCGCGGCCCGCGCGGCGGCCTGATCCTGGCTCGCAAGAACGAAGAGATCGAGAAGAAGCTCAATTCCGCGGTCTTCCCAGGCGCCCAGGGTGGCCCGCTGGAGCACGTGATTGCAGCCAAGGCCATTTGCTTCAAGGAGGCTTTGCAGCCAGAGTTCAAGGCCTATCAGCAGCAAGTGGTGAAAAACGCCCAGGCCATGGCCAGCGTCTTTATCGAGCGTGGCTTCGACGTGGTATCCGGTGGTACCGAAAACCACCTGTTCCTGCTGTCGCTGATCAAGCAGGACATCTCGGGCAAGGACGCTGACGCGGCCTTGGGCAAGGCGTTCATCACCGTCAACAAGAACTCGGTCCCGAACGACCCACGCTCCCCGTTCGTCACCTCGGGCCTGCGTTTCGGCACCCCGGCCGTGACCACTCGCGGTTTCAAGGAAGCCGAGTGCCGTGAGCTGGCTGGCTGGATCTGCGACATCCTCGCCGACCTGAACAACGAAGCGGTGATCGACGCCGTGCGCGAGAAGGTCAAAGCCATCTGCAAAAAGCTGCCGGTGTACGGCAACTGATCGCTGATCGCTAACTGGAAAGCCCGGCCTGGTGCCGGGCTTTTTTGCATCCTGCGTTTGGAACCCGTTCCGGTTATCCCCTGTGCGCATCGGCATAGATTTCTGAGTTCGTCCCTGAACATTGGAGGCATGAGATGACCCACAGCTTGGAGAATTACACACGCGTCTAGCGGTAACACGTTTAATCTGGTCCAGCAGGAGGCTGGGCTTTTTGCGATGCGTGTCCAATCGTCTGCATGCCTGTGCTGACGGCCACGCAACCGCTTTCCAACTCCGCTAGCCAGGCACAGACCTGGCTATTGGAATTGCCTGGATTCGATACAGTAAGTCAGCAAGTCCTGGTCACTGTCGACATTGAGTTTGCGCATCGCCGACACCTTCTGCGCGCTGACTGTCTTGTTGCTGCGCGACAGTTGCCGGGCGATATCACCTACGGTCATCCCAGTGACAAAGAGCCGGATGACCTCGAGTTCTCTGGGGGACAGCTGATTGAAGCGTGCCTCGACCTTCACGGCTTCGCGCACCACGGATGTGGGTGCCGGCAATGGGCTTCGGTACCGACGCCGCTTGCGGATGGCACTCAGCGCTTTTTCGATTTCATCATGCAGGTGATTTTTCTGAATGACCCCTGCCACACCCAGTTCCTGAAGCCGGGACAGAATCAACCCGTTGGAAATCATGGTCAGAATGATGACCTGGGTGTCCGGGAAGTGACGCAAAATGTACTCGATGAGTTTGAAACCATCCCCGTAGGTGCAATCCCCCGGCATATTGAAGTCCGTGATCAAGGTGCGAGGGTTGTGCAGGCGCAGTTGATCGATCAATTCAGATGAGTTGGTGGCTTGACCGACGACTTTATAGCGCCCGATGCGTTGAATGACTTCACGCACCCCCAGCAGGACGATGGGATGATCGTCAGCGATGACAACCTTGTGATGAGGCATGCAGAAATACTCCAATAGGGGACAAGGCTCATCCGGGAATCTCGTCTGACAAGCGTTGCGCGACCTGGGCAAGCCGCCCGCACAGCGTACGGACTTGCCCGCCCAGGCGTGCGTCCAGCGGCAGCTCCTGCAACATGTTTTCCAGTCGTTGGCATGCGCTGTACAACGCGGTTGCGTTGATGCTGGCCAATGCACCGCTCAAACTATGCAACCGTTGTTCGACCAGAACTGCATCACGCTCGATCACCCCTTTTTCCAGCTGTTCGATGTCGCTTGCCAACGTCTGGGCAAGCAATTGGCGCATGGGCTGGGACAATTGAATCCAGCCTGAAAAATCCTCACTGCCCGGGTCGGTTGCAGCCTGAGTATCAGTCGATCCAGGGCAGTGGTTCATCAGTACCTGCCGCAGTGCACCAAGGCTCAGAGGCTTGACGATCCACGCGGTCATACCCGCTTGCAGGCAACGCTCACCTTCTTCGCGCAGCGCATTGGCGGTGATTCCGATGATGGGTACGTCGACACCTGCCTCTCGCAGCGTGCGGGTCAGCGCGTAGCCGTTCATTCTGGGCATGTTGATGTCGGTGATGACCATATCGAAACGCTTGGCATGCCAGAGTTGAAGTGCCTGGTGGCCGTCAGCCGCGACGGTTGGATAAGCCCCAATGGCTTCGAGCTGCTCACGCATGACCGCCTGGCTGACTGGGTTATCCTCAGCCACCAAAACGCTCAATTTCAATGGTGCAGACGGCGCCTGCGACCCCTCTTTTTGCACAGGCACCACGGTCGGCGAGGAGGCCACAACGGGCAAGCGTATGAACAGTGAGAAGCTGCTCCCAAGGCCAGGCTCACTGACCACACGCATGGTGCCGCCCATCGACTCACTCAAACGTGAACAAATGGAAAGCCCGAGCCCGGCACCTCCCCCTTCCTGGCCTGCCGATACCTGGTAGAACGGTTTGAACAGATGCTCCAGGGCCTTTTCGGGAATCCCTTTTCCGGTGTCCGTCACTTGCCATTGCAATAACACATCCTGATCGCTGCGCTCTTGAACGATCAAGCGCAGGCGTACGCGTCCAGAGGGGGTGAACTTGATCGCGTTGCCTAGCAAGTTGTGCAGGATCTGCCTGATCCGCCCGGCATCCCCTTCTACCTGTGCAGGCACCTGGGCGTCTATTTCAGCTTCAAGCTGCAGCCCTTTACCTTGCGCTGTGGCTTCGAAACTGGCCTGTGCGTCGTCGACCAGCTGACGCGGATCGAAAGCGGCATGCTCGAAGGCCATCTGCCCAGATTCGATCTTCGTCACATCCAGAACATTACTGATCAGCTGGAACAGCACTGTCGACGAGGTTTCGATGATCTGCAGGTAATGCCTCTGGCGTTCGCTGAGCTCGGTCAGCGACAGCAGTTCAAGATTGCCCAGCACACCGTAGAGCGGGGTTCTTATTTCATGGCTCATGGTAGCCAGGAAAACGGTCTTGGCCTCATTGGCAGCCGTCGCACGCTGGTGGGCCTGGTTGAGCTGCAATTGCTCGTCGACGTGGCGGGTGATGTCATTGCAGCCGCAGAGGAACACGTCTTCTCCGTCATAACGGGTAGCGACCGCCACCACCTGGACGTAACGCCCGTCCACCAGCAGGCACAGTTCGCCCGGCGCCTGGTCACCGTGGTTATCCCGCAGCAGTTGCAGCACCGCTGCGGTAACGCCCAGCTGTACCGCGCATTCGTTTTCCAACAATACCCTGTGATCGTGGCGCCTCACAACGCACAGCCCGACCGGCACGTTGTGAAGGATGATGCGGCTGAAAGCCTCGCTTTCCGCCAGCCGGACTTGTGCTCGCTGGGCGGGCCGAACGATGCGCGACTTGTACCAGTGATTGACCCAAAGCCCCAGCAGGATCGCAGCGATGATTGTCAGCGCCAGGCCAAGCAGTGGCCATTTGGCGTAGCGCAGAAAATCCCCGTAGCTGATGGCATACAGCCCAGTCCACGCGTCTCCCGACGATGACATCATCTTGAAACGCAAGCCGCTCCGGTTGAAGCTCAAGCCAAGCGGGGCCAGATCGCCCTTGCTGCGCGCCCCCATCAAGACCTTGCCATCAGGGGAAATCAGGGTGAACTGGTTGTAGACCGATAACCTGAGCACACGCTCGAATTCATCGACCTGCTCCGTATCCATTACCGCAGCCAAAACCATTTCCCGATCGCCCGTCGCACTCGGCTTGAGGGTGTGCTCAGGCGCCAACTTCAAAAGCGCGACCATGCGCAGGTTGTCGTTGTAAAGGCGTGCTGGCGCTCGCACCCAATGGACACGCTGGTCGGGCAGCATGTCGGGCTGAGCCAACAAGTGCACCAAGCGATCGACCACGGTTACATAATGGCGAGGCAGCAGTGGCTGATGCTGACGCTGGTCGCCAGCAGCGGGCACGGCAATGCTTGCACCCGTTCCCCGTTCGAGCACGAACAGTTGCGGCGATGCGTAGAACGAGCGGGCCCAGAACCCCCCGTAGTAGTCGGTCAGACGCAACCCCAACCCCAAGCCGCCGCGTACTTCCTGGGCCCCGAAATCGCCGGTGTAGGCCAAAGTGAAGGGTAAGGAGAGTTCGAATCCTTTGGCCTTGACCAGCGTCTTGCCGTCAATGCTCGTTGAATCGAGCACCGTGACGCCCTGTTTTACAGGAGGAGGAAGCTCGCCACCGGCTGGCATGCTGTTGGCCAGATTCTGCAGGAAGATCTCATGCTCATGGATGATTTCGATCACCCGGGCAAAATGCAGCTCCAGCCGCTGCTGCTCCGATTCCAGAAGGCGCGATACTGCCCAATAACAGGTACTGGATAACAGCAGCATAAGCCCACTGAGTAGCAGGATTGCCTTGTTCAGGCGCTGAGAGCTGCGCGCAAGTTTATCCATGCGCAAGCTGGCATTTTTCATGGTGTTGATCGTCGGCATCACTCTATGAAGGTGAGAGTGCTCTAACAGACACAAAATTCATGCCATATAGCGACATATTTAGATAGCTGAAACGTTTCTTCGAGCATCCATCCTCTTCATTCGACGCTCTGCCCGTTGAGCAAGGAGAGCATGTTGTCTCGAGCCACGGCTGGGGAGATGATGAACCCCTGCACCTGGTGACACTGGGCCTTGCGGACAACCTCCAACTCATCTCGCGTTTCAACACCTTCTGCTACTGTCACCAGCCCCAGCGCACGCCCAAGGTGGACGGCACTGGCCAGGGCGATGGCCATGTCGGGGTTGCATGCACAACCATTGACCAGGGAGCGATCAATCTTCATTTCGGTGAAAGGCGTGGAGATCAGGTTGGAATAGGAACTGTACCCTTTGCCGAAATCATCCTGTGCCAGGCCGAAGCCCATCATGCGCAGCCGGCACGTCCCTGCAAAGTAATCGCTGGAGCGCCGGGTGGTCGACGTTTCTGTCAACTCGAAGGTGATGGTCCTGGGGTCGGCGCCTCGTCCTCGAACCTTTCGGTGCAGCGTGTCGACCAGATCGGGACGGTCCAGCAGGTGCGTAGGCAGATTGATCGAGACCGGTAGCCTGTATCCTTCTGCGGCCCAAAGCGATTGAGCGGTAAGCGTTTGCTCAAGCATGTTGTACAGCAGCGGCAAATCGAGCCTTGCAGCCTCCAGGTCGGGCAGAAATGCCCGCGGCAGCAAGAGACCTTCGGCTGGATGCAGCCATCTGGCCAGGGCCTCGGCACCGACGATCCTGCCGTCGAGCAGGGATTTCTTGGGCTGAAACCACGCCTGTATCTCGCCCGCCTGCAGTGCACGGGTAAGCGCGCTGGCCGAATGGCCACCGGAACAGGATCGAGGTTGCAAGTGGCCTTGAGCGCAGGCGCTATCCATGTAGCGACGCAGTGCAGCGACATGATGCGCCTGCACGGGCTTGCTGATCATGCCGGCCAGGCGGATACCGAGGTTTTCGGCGACCTTGCCAACACCTGCGAGCACGCGCGCAGAAGCCGCGGTCATCAGCCCCAGCGCCGGAGGCGTCGGTAGCAGGCTCATCTTCTGGATGAACTGTACGCCGTCCAATTGCGGCATCATCAGGTCAGTGACGACAAGGTGGTAGGCCTGGTTGCGCAACTGCTCGATCGCCAGGGTGGCATCGGCTTGCAGCGCGACGTCGAACCCACCGACGGACCGGAACAGCTGTGCCAGGTGCTGGTGTTGAAAGGGGTGATCCTCGACGATCAAGACGCGATAGATCATCAGGCCGCGCCCTTACGGTACGGCAGCAGGCACTGGTAGAGCGCGTGCAACGTGAAGGGTTTGACCAGAAACTGATCCATTCCGGCGCCCAGGCAACGCTCCGCCTCATCGAGCATGGCGTTGGCGGTTGCGCCCACGATGGGTATGGCATGGCCCTGTTGGCGCAGGTTCTGCGCCAACTGGTAGCCATTGATTCTAGGCATGTTCACATCGGTGAGCACCAAGTCGAAGACCTCACGCTGACACAGGTCCAACGCTTGCTCGCCATCATTGGCAAGGGTGACCGTGCAGCCGAGCTTCTCCAGTTGATCCCGCAGGATCAGCTGGTTGATGACATTGTCCTCAGCCACCAGCACATGAATGCACAGTTTGGTTTCGATCATTGCCTGACGGGCTGTCGCGCTGTGTCGTGCTTCGATGCCCTGGGCTTGGCTCACCGCCTGGTTGAGCGACTGCAGATTGTTCAGGCCCACTCGCCAGCATTGAGCCGAGGGGCGCGACAGTGCGTGCTCGTCGGCGCAGGCAAGTACCAAAGGGCCTGGCCATTGCCCGATGACGGCCGAGCTAGCAGGGCCTGGACATAACTCGACCAGAACGATGCCCGGCTCATGACGGACGTCCGGCACGCCAATCGCTTGAGCCCGGGCGCCCCAGCGACGTAGCCAGCCAGCGGCATGATCGGCCAGTTCGGGAACAGGTGAATAAACCATCACGCCTTGGTTGAGCAATGGCTGGGCCCAGCTCTGATCTTCATCGAGCGCCAACTGCCCGAGCGGCAGCGTGAATGAAAAGCTGCTGCCCAGGCCCGGCTCGCTGAACACACGAATCGACCCGTTCATCAACTCGACCAGCCGCTTGCAGATGGACAGGCCCAGGCCGGTCCCTGCCACCGTGTTGGTGCTGGGACCACTTTGGAAGAACGGCTCGAACAGGTGTTGCTGGTCCTGTTCGGGGATGCCCTGCCCCGTGTCCACTACCTGCCAGCGCAGCATCATGCGCTCTCCTTCGACCCCAACCAGATGAAGCCTGACCATGATCCGGCCACTGCGGGTGAACTTGACCGCATTACTGAGCAGATTGCCAAGGATCTGGCGGGTACGCGTCGTGTCGCCTACCACCTGTTCAGGAAGTTGCGGGTCCATGCAGCTGAGCAACTGCAAACCTTTGGTCTGTGCAGCACCCATATAGCCCTGCATGACGTCCTGGGTCAGCTCGACGGGTGAGAACGCACTGACTTCCAGCGCCAGTTGCCCGGCCTCGATCTTGGACACATCCAGCACATCGCAGATCAGCTGCAGCAAGGTGGCCGATGAGCCTTCGATGGCATTGAGGTAGCCCCTTTGCTGGCTATCGAGGTGGGTGCGTGAAAGCAGTTCGAGCGTTGCCAGCATACCGTAGAGCGGGGTGCGGATTTCATGGCTCATGGTGGCCAGAAACAGTGTTTTCGCTTCATTGGCAGCATCGGCCAGCGCCCTGGCCTGTTGCAGCGAAAGCTCGGCGGTTTTTCGTTCGGTGATGTCGCTGAAGGCGCAGATCAGAACATCTTCCCGTCGATAGCGGGTAGGTGCATAACTCAGACACAGGTGACGACCATCGGCCATTTGCAGCTCTTCTGTGCAACTGGTCTGCGCAGGCTTGCCAAACGCACGGGTAATCCAGTCCTGACAGGCTCGGGTTCGCTCATCGCCCATTACAAGCCACTGCTCGCTCAGCCGATTGGCCAGCACCACCGCACCGTCACGACGACGCAATACACACAGCGCAACCGGGGCGGTGCGGATGACGGCACTGCTAAACGCTTCGCTTTCGACCAATGCCTCGATTCGAGCAGCTGCCGGGCGGATGAGTCGCAAGTCGACCCGGCGGACCAGCCACAGCATCAGCAGTGTGACGGCGACACTGATCAATACTGCCAGCCCGAACGGCAGAATCAGCACTGGGACGATAGAGGCCAGGGGTGTGCTGTAGATGATCTGCCAATCCGAATGGTCGAGCTGTTTGCGAATGCTCAGGCGGTCTGGGAGCCAATAGCCGCCTTCCCAACCGAAACCATCATCCACGTGCGTTGCCGTATGGCGCTGGGAAGTCAATTGCTGCTCGCGGTCCTTGCTGGCGATGATCTGGCTTGCACTGTCGACCAGCTGGAATTCACCCGCCTGCTCATGGCGCAACGCTGCGACCAGCTGCGGGCCCTCTACTTCCAGCCCCAGCCAACCTGAAGCGCGGTCGCGCTCATCCATGGCAATGAAAATGTAGAGCGAGGGCGGTTTATCGTCTCCAGGGTCCGCCAGCCAGATTTGCTCATTCTCAGGTTCGCCGGGCGATCCGCGCAGGCGTTGCAGCACGGCGTTGGGAACCAGGGGTGGGACCTCGGGCCGGCTATAGAGCCACTGCACCGACGCATCCAAAGCGTGCGGCACGTATACCAGGTTGGTCTGCTTGGTGCGCAAAAAATCCAGCATGCGCGGCGTCAGCCACAAGCTCCAGGTACCGCTGGGCTGACGGAGAACAATATGGACTTCCTCGCCCGGAATGTAAGTATCGCTATCGCTGGCAGTGGCAGCGTGCTTGACCGTCGAGAGCCCCAGCGACTTGAGCAAGGTCTGACGGCTGACAAAGAAATCCTGGGCGTTGAAGATGGCCTCGTTCATGTATCTGCGCCGGGACGAAATCTCCTCGTTCAGGGTCATGCGCATGTAACCGTAGGCGCCGACATAGACACCCGCTACGAGGGTGATCGCAAACAGGCGTAGAAGATTACGCGCTGCAATAGGCGTTGACAGGTTCCACTGGGCGGCAGGTAACAGGTTGGCTAGCTTCATGCAGCCAGCCTAGGGGCGGCACCGACAGACCTGAATAGGACGAATCTCAATCTGGCGATACGCCACGTGGCCTTGCTCCAGGGCTGATGGACACCGGGTGCGTGATGGGCCGCTCACCGCGTTGCGCGTTACCCTCGTCATCGAGCCATGAAAAGCGAAACGTCGCGTCGCCAGGCACGGTGGCCGGTGTCGTCTGCCGTTGCGTACTGAACGGTGCCAGCAAAGGCGCATCCAGAACGATCGAGCCCTTGCCTTCGCCGATCTGCGCGTGGGAGAGGGAGATATAGAACGGCGTTGGATTGCGCAACTGGACACTGCGACCTTGGGCCGTGACCACTAGGTGCGAAGGTGCCAGCTCAGCCTTGCTCGACAAACGCTGGGGCCGGTAGATGACTTTCAACTGAGTGCGGAGCGTGATCGTCAGGCGCGTCGCACCCTCGTCCAGCACCTCGGTTGGCCGAGGTGGAATCTCGTACACATTAAGCCAGTACAACGATTCTCGATCCTGGGCAAGCACCTGCCCGGTCGTGACGAGGCGCACGCTTCGCTGCTGTTGGGGTTCAAGCCTGAACATTGGGGGAAGCGGCATGATCGGTGCGCTCGCGGTGTCCGGCGTGACAGCCAGATCCCCATTGTCGACCCAAGTCTGGACCACGACCGGATAGGCGTTTTGATTGACCAGTGCCAGTGAGGTTTCGCGCTGGCCTTCATGCACGATGACCCTCGTCCGCTCGGCAGTGACCCCAGCGTTGGCGAGCGTGCTGATCAGCATAGCGACCAGTAGCAGCAGACGTTGCCCACAGCTACTGAACACGTATCACCACCTGCGCTGTGGCCTCGACCCGGCCAGGCCTTACGGTAGGCTGGGTGCCGGTGGAGAGTTTTTCCAGACGCGCTCGGAATGTCTCGGTGTACTGGCCGATGCCATTGACGGTACCGGTCAGGTTGGCAGCGCTACTGATCACCGGGTACCAACCCCGGCCAGCCGCACCACTGCCATTGGCAGAATCCTCATTGGCCAGCAAATTGATGGGCGCACCGCCGCGCAGTAGCCGTATGCCTACTCCCTGCGCCACACCTGCCTGGCCATAACGGTCCGCCAGCAGGTAGGTCAGGCCGCCCTGGGCATTGACCAGGCCCAAGGAAGAAGACGCAGCCAGGGCACCGGAGGAAACCTTGATGCCAATGGCCGTACCGTTGGCGCTGGTGCTGTTCACGATGTTGCTCTGGCAGCGAAAGTTGATCTGAAAAGGCATTTCGCGGCGGCCGCCCGCGTTGATTTCGCTCACGCTGATCGAGGGAAACACTACATAGGGGGTGACACTGGTGACGCTGCAGGTGGGATAACGCTTGAGCGTGACCTTGTTGTACAAGCCCAACGCACCAGGCCAATTCCCGTACCAGCCACTCCAGTTTCCATAATGCGTTTGACCCACTGTCGGATAGGCCAGCCCAGGCCCCTTGATGGCGATATAGGCCGCCGGCTGTGCGTAGCCGTAAAGCTGCGATGAAACCGTTTCGCTGTAGTAGTTGTAGCTGGGGTCTTTGGGGGCACTGAACAGCTCCGCGCGAACGGCACTGAGGTTCTTGGCCTTGACCAGCTGATACCCTCGCGAGTCGGTGTCCAGCCCCGTGAGCCGCCGCTCTTGCCAGACGTCGGTGAACAGTTGGCCGGTTTCCAGGTGAGTCAGGCGCAACAGCACATTCGTCCAGGCTGTCCGGTAGGCGCTGCGCAAGCCCAGGGTGTTGCCGACGCTGTCGCCCCCCTGGAACCAGCCGCTGTAGACGTCGTCACCGTTGGTGGAAAACATCTCGTAAACCGCATCCTGGGCCTCGCAGCGAAAAAACACGTATTCCGGGTTGAATCCGGCCGTAGCACCATACTGGGTGAAAGGCGCCACCGAACTGGCAATCAACGAACCGTAGGGCTGAAAGCTGGGGTCGCTGACGTTGATCACGCTAGGTAAGCCCAAGGAGCCATTGCAGGTATCACAGCCACCGGCCCACGCACCGGCAGTGCCCTCGCCGGGCCGGATGGCATCATTGGCCGTGGTAGTGGCGGCGCCCACGTAGGTGACCTTGTAACAGGTCGCCCAGGCGTTCTGAACGGTTGCGAACACAAAGGCTGCCAACAGCCAGGCCCTGAGCGTCATGAGGGTTCCTCGTTAGGCGTGCATGTACTTTTCAGATGAATGAAGCCCTGGCTGTCATGAGCGTTGCTGCTGTTGACGTCGAAGGGCAACAGGCATGCCTGGTCGGGGCCTGAGCCCCAGCGGACCTGCAGGCGCCCGCTGTCGGCCTGGGCGCGTGCATACACCTGCCCGCCCTGTCCCACCATGCCAATGACGGTGCCCTGCTCGTCCAGCACATCGGCGCCCAGCGCAATGGCACCGCCGCCTGGCAAGCTGGCCTGGATCAACAGGGCATGGCCGATCAAGGTCTTGAAATCGACCAGCACCGCAGCACCGGCGTAGGGCGCGACCTTTCGTTCCGTTTCGATCAACTCGGCCTGGTCACCCATGCCGCTGGGGTCGAGCCCTACCGGGTTGTACCGGTAGGGTGACAACGAAGGCACCACCGCGTAGCCATCCGCGTTCACACGAGCCCCCTGCCCGCCCCGGATGATCGCGCCACCTGCGCCCTTGGCCCGCACCAGCGCGAAGGTGTCCCCCACATAGGGCCCCAAGGTCAGGCCGCCTTCATGCAGGACGGCTGCCCCGCGAATGCCACCGTTGACCTGCCGGTAATCGGCGCTTTGCGAGTAACCGCCGTTGAATGTGGCAACGGCGCTTTGTGCTTGGAGATTGCCCGTCCAGTTCGTCCCGAGTCCGGCGCTGTCACGACTGGCCGCGATCGCGTAGCTCATGTCGCGCTGGGCTCCCAGGGTGCCGTTGATGCCCGTCTGGAAACTGCTGCCCTTGGTATCACCTGAGCGCTGCGTCAGCATCGAGCTGATACTCGGTGCCCGGGTCGAGCTGCCCAGGGGCATGGAGAGCGTCAGCGTCAGGGTATTGGTGCGATTGCTGGTGTCGTGCTGGTCTGCCTGGTTGGCGAAATCGGGCACGCCAGCACTGGTCACCGTGTCCCGGTACCAGGTCGTGCGCTGGCGTGAATAGGCCAGGCTGTAATTGAGCTGCCGCCAGGTGTTGGAATAACCGAACTGCACCTGCGTATCACGGCTTTTGCCGTCGTAGTAGTCGCTGCTCGAGCCAGACAGATACAGGTTTCCGTATCCCCCCAGCCCTTGGTTGACCAGCAAGGTCAGTTGATTGCGTTGCTTGAAACTGGTCGAGTCCCAACTGTCACCCCGCTCGGAGGCCTGCCGTGCACCCAGCGCATCGGCCAGATCCCGGTACCCTTGGGTTGAGTATCGATATCCGGCAAGGTTGAGGGTGGTGTTGGTGGGCTGGAAGGTACGGCTGTAGCTAAGCCCCATGCGCCAGCCTTGCTTGCGCTGTTGGTTTTCAACGGTGGCACTGGAAAACGTGCTGTTGACGCCGAAGGCGCCATAGGGCGTTGCCAGTACGCCACCGCCCAGCACGGCCAGGTAGTCCTGCGCTACCCGAGCGCCCAGGTTGGCCGAAATAGCATTGTTAAGGCCCCGTTGGTAAGTGGCCTCGGCAAAAGCCCCCTGGTTCGCACCGGTCTGGCGTACCTCACCCAGCGTGGCGCTGTAGCGAGAGATGCCCGGGCGGATGGAGTCGGGCACCGCCGCATAGGGGACAGTGAAACGCGTGATGCTGCCGTCGGCCTCGATGACCTGCACATCCAGGTCACCGTTGTAGGCCGTACCGTACAGGTCATCGATAACAAAGGGGCCTGCCGCCACCGTGGTTTCATGCACCTTGCGGCCATTCTGGCTGATCACCACGCGAGCGTTGCTCACCGCCGTGCCGCGCACCTGCGGGGCATATTGACGCTGTGAGTCAGGCAGCATGCGATCGTCGCTGGCCAGGCGCACGCCCCGAAAGCCGATGCTGCCGAACAGGTTGCCTTCGGTGAAGCTGTCGCCGACCGTCAGTTCGCTCTGCCAAGGGGCAATGGCACGCTGTGCATACGTGCGAATGCTGTTCCAGCGGCTGACCGCAGTGCCCCCAAAGCTTGAGTAGCTGTAGTTGGACTGGTGCCGCAAACGCCACAGCCCGACGTTCACGCCCGTGTTCAGACCCAGATAGCCATAGTTGGCCGCCTGGCTTGCTGATGCTTCGTAGCGAGAGTTGTAGAGGCTTGCATCGTAGTTGACGAAGCCCATCGTGCCGCCTGCGTCCCAGTCCTGCGGGTCGACGTAGCCGCGCGGCTTGATGTCGAGCAATGCCTGGGGCACGGAAAGGTCCAGGCGCAGGCGAGCTGAATCGTACTGAAACGTTGACCCCGGTAGCCGCGTGCTCAGCGCCAGGCACTGGGCTGCGTCGGCGGTAGGCGTTTCAAGCGTGCGGGCGTTCATGTGTTGATGCAGGTACCGCTCGGAAAAACAGGGTTCGACGACATCGTCTTGCAGTCTGAAACTCACTTCGCTTCGGTTGACGTAAAGCGTGTTCACGTACACATCGACCAGGTAAGTACCCGGGTCGATCTGCTGCGCTCGATTGAAACGCTCCAGGCTACCACCGGCCAGACCCGAGCCAAGCAACAGGCTGTCGTCGAAGCGGTACTCACCTTCGCCATGGGCCAGCCGGGCCATCATCCAGGCGAGGCCGCCCAGCAGGACCGAGGTGCGCCGCAGATTAGCGCTGCAAGCCATGAGTGATGCCCACACGTGCACCGTAGTCGTTGATCAACTGCGCGTTGAGCTGCGCCGCTGTACCTGTGAGCGCTCCGCTGGCCTCTGGCGTCCACTGCACCGAGCCGTAGGGCGGCACCATGGCAGCATGCAGTTTCACCTGTCTGTTGCCGACAGTGATCGTCGCGGCCCCGAACGAGGCATGGAAGCCCGTCGGATTGTCGACGAGCACGTGCCAGCTGCCGCCGTTCTCGACCAGGCTGAAACGTAGTTTTTCAGGCAACTGCTCGACCGTACCGGCGATGCCAGCAGGGCGGTAGAACAGCTTCAGGCGATTGCGAAGGATCAGCAGCATCTGGCTTCTGTCAGCCTGTGCGGCGTTGCGCGGGGGGATCTGGAGCACGTTCAGATAGAACACTGACTCGCGGTCCTGAGGGAGCGTCGCGCCGGTATAGATGAGCCTCAAGGATTGTCCACTGCCAGGAGCCACGCGTGACACGGCCGGATTGACCATGAACGGCGCCTTGGCAGTTTCTGGCGTGGAAGCAGGGTCATCGATATCCACCCAGGCTTGCACGACATTGGCGAAGGGGTCCTGATTGGTGAGCTGCAGGGTTTTTTCCTTCGCATTACCGGGGTAAATGACCCGTGTACCCGTCACTACCACGCTGGCCTGGACGAGGGTCGCGCCCGTCATGCCGAGCACGAAGGCAAGCGCAATGGCGACCAGCCTGAGCCGGCCCACTGGCAAAGTTCTCATGCAGATACCTCGAAGGCCTGCCGCCCTGGATACGAGCCCCAGGGCGGCAGTCGGAAAAAGTGGCGTGCGCCAATTACTCGTAACGCAGGGTGTAGGTAACCGCGCCAAGCACAGGGCCCGCAGTAACGGTGGCGGCCTCGGATACGTAACGCACGGCATAGTCGTGGCTTGTAGAGGTCTGGCCGGAACTCAGGATGATTTGTCCGGCGCTGACGGCCGCACCCCCTGCCAGGTTCACCGGGCTACCGCCGGGTGCGTCGAGCAACTGCAGTGCAACGCCAGTCGCGCCATTGGTGGCGGTGTTGGTCAGGTTGCCCAGCGATGTCGGGTTGGTGGCCTGGAACAGCGTGGTGAATTGCTCGTTGGCGTCGGTCGGCGCGGCGCAGCCGGTCAGGCGCAGGGTGAATTTGGTCTCCCCTGTGTTTTTGCCGGTGCTGCCACTCAGCGCACTGG
Source organism: Pseudomonas sp. KCJK9111 (assembly GCF_046231935.1). Lineage (NCBI taxonomy): Bacteria > Pseudomonadati > Pseudomonadota > Gammaproteobacteria > Pseudomonadales > Pseudomonadaceae > Pseudomonas > Pseudomonas sp. KCJK9111. The sequence goes on from NZ_JBJJMO010000060.1 coordinate 21,943, forward strand.
CTGGCACGCTTTGCATGACGACGGTTGGCTCGGTGTTGCCATCGACGACAGCAGAGCAGGTCTGATCGGTGACTTCTCCGCTGAAGGTGATGGTGTTGGCCGCGTTCGCCAGGCCAGGGACGGCCATGGTTGCAGCTGCAGCGAAAGCGATAGCGCGAATATTCATTACAGCGTCCTGTGGTTGTTATGTGGGCTGCGCATAGAATGCAGCCCTGGCGCTGTTGGATAACTCAGACGAGTCTTAAAACGGCCACACGCGCTCGATTGCCGCATCGCGCTACAGCGCTGCACTTTTTCCAAGCAGGTACGTTCTTGACCAGAGACCAACTCGAAACCCGGCAGACACCCCTTTATTTCGCCACCGTGCTGGTGGCCATCGCCTTCGGCCTTGTAGCCGATGCCAGTGCCTCTGTCCTGGAAGCACTGATCACGCCAGCCATCGCCGTGCTGATGTACGCCATGTTCCTGCAGATACCCTTTCTGCACCTGCGCGCGAGCCTGGCCAATCGGCGCTTCATGACTGCTTTGCTCCTGGCCAACTTCGTACTGGTGCCCGTCCTGGCGTGGGCGTTGACCCGTGGGCTGACAGGCCACCCAGCCTTGCTGATCGGCGCCCTGCTGGTCCTGCTGGCGCCCTGTATCGACTACGTTGTGGTGTTCACGCACATGGGCAAAGGCGATGCACGGCTCATGCTGGCCGCCACACCCGTGCTGTTACTGCTGCAACTGGTGCTGCTGCCGCTTTACCTGGCGCTCATGCTTGAAGACGGCGACCACATAAGCCTGGCGCTCGGGCCTTTCGTGCAGGCGTTCGTGCTGATGATCGTCGTGCCGTTGGCCTTGGCGGTGCTGACCAGTGCACACGTGGCCAAATCAAAGCGGGTCAGCCGCTGGAACGACGCCTGGGCCTGGATGCCGGTGCCGGCGATGGCACTCGTGCTGTTCGTGGTGATCGCTTCGCAGATCGGCATCGTGTTGCAGGCGCTGGATCAACTGCTGCCCGTGGTGCCGGTTTACCTGGGCTTTGCGCTTTTGGCACCGGTGATTGGCTGGGCGACGGCACGGCTGATGGGCTTGCCTGTACAACAAACGCGCGCCGTGATGTTCAGTGCCTCGACGCGCAATTCGTTGGTGGTGTTGCCGTTGGCGCTCGCCTTGCCAGAGCAGATACGAACGCTGGCAGCGGCGGCGGTGATCACGCAGACAGTGGTCGAGCTGATCTGCGAGCTGGTGTACGTGCGGGCATTTCCAGTGGTCGCCCGCACGTAGGCGGGTTCAGCTGACCACGTGCAGGTAGTGCAGGTGGCGCTCGTACTGGTCGAGGATGTCGCCGATCACATCTTCACGGCTCCAGCCCATGACGTCGTAATCCTGTCCGCCTTCGCGCAGGTACACCTCGGCACGGAAGTACTTGCGTGCATCGCTGTTGTCATCGGCATCGCGCATGACGAAGCTTGGCGTATTGAAGGCGCGGGGGCGAACCTCGTATTTGAAGCGGCCCTCACCGGCATGGGAAAGCTCCAGCGTGATGCGGCCGTCTTCGCGCTCCTCCACCGTCACTTCGTAGCCTTGTTTGCGCAGCTCCTGTGCCACTTCCTCGCACGCGGGCTTGACCACCTCTCCAATGAAGCGAGTGACATGGGCCCTGCGCGGCATCATCGCGATATTGCGCAACCGACGCTGCCAGCCGCCGTGGTTCTGACGGCCCTGCCGCTGGCCCGGCAACGCCTGGGTTCGCAGACCACGCCGTGTGGCGTCCAGCCCCAGTGCTTTGAACAACCCCCAGATGGAAAACAGCAGGATGATCGCGAACGGCAGGGCACTGGCGATGGTGGCGGCCTGTAAGGCCTTCAAACCGTTGGCCAACAGCAGGGCAATGGCCACTGCGCCCATGCTGACCGACCAGAACACACGTTGCCAGAGCGGTGAATGTCCCCTGCCAGACGAAGCCAGCATGTCCACCACCAAGGCGCCCGAGTCGGCTGAGGTGACGAAGAACACGACGACCATCAGCACCGCCAGCATCGAAACGGCCGTGGACCAGGGGAAATGCTCGAGAAACGCGAACAAGGCCAACGAACTGTCCTGGTCGACCACCGTGGCCAGGTCCTTGATACCGCCGTGCAGGATCATGTGAATGGCCGAATCGCCAAATACGGTCATCCACAGCAAGGTGAAACCTGCCGGTACGAACAGCACGCCACAGACGAACTCGCGAATCGTGCGGCCACGGGAAATCCGTGCAATGAACAGCCCGACGAAGGGCGACCAGGACAACCACCAACCCCAGTAGAGCAAGGTCCAGCCACCAATCCAGTCGGTGGGTTCATAGGCGAACAGGTTGAACGTCTTGTTGACGATATCGGACAGGTACGCACCGGTGTTCTGCACATAGGCCTGGAGCAGGAAGACCGTAGGCCCGACTGCCAGGACGAAGAGCATCAGTACCACGGCAAGGCCCAGGTTGAGCTCCGAAAGAATCCGGATACCCTTGTCCAGGCCGCTGGCTACCGACAGCGTGGCCAGCGCACAGGTGACGGCGATCAGGATGACCTGGATCGTGGTGCTGATCGGAAGGCCGAACAGCTGATGCAGGCCGCTATTGATCTGCAGCACACCGTAACCAAGCGAGGTCGCCACGCCGAACACGGTGCCCAGGATGGCGAAGATATCTACCGCATGGCCAATGGGCCCGTAGATACGCTCCCCGATTAGCGGGTACAGCGCCGAACGCAAGGTAAGCGGCAGCCCGTTGCGAAAACTGAAGTAGGCCAGGATCAGCGCCACGATGGCGTAGATCGCCCAGGCATGCAGGCCCCAGTGGAAGAACGTGATGTTCATCGCTTCGCGGGCCGCAGCCACCGTATTGGGGTCACCCACAGGCGGGTTGATGAAGTGCATCACAGGCTCGGCCACGCCGAAGAACATCAGGCCAATGCCCATGCCCGCCGAGAACAGCATGGCGAACCAGCTCTTGTTGGGGTAATCGGGCTCGCTGTGGTCCGGGCCCAGCTTGATATCGCCGTAGCGGCTGACGGCCAGGAAGACGACGCTGATCAGCACCAGCGCGACGGTAAGAATGTAGAACCAGGCCGCATTGGTGACGATCCATTGCTGAACATGCTCGAAGACGCTTTGGGCATGCTCCTGGAAAAGGGTGGCGTATAAAACCAGCAACAGCACCAGTATCGCACTGGTGAAAAAGACAGGTGGGTTGATGGTGCTCCTGCGTTGTTGTTCTTCAGGCATAGGCATTGCTCCTTCTGGCGTTCAGCGCTGCGCTCCATGGTTGGGCAGTCAGAACACGACTGCCCGTGGCGCATGATGAATGGAAGATGCTGAAACCTTACCGTCAGTTCCGGCGTTTCCCAAACTTAAACGCTTCGCTTGCTTTGCAGATGCCCTTGAACCCGTCAGCCGAGGCGCTGTTTGAGCTCGGCAATGTGCTCAGGGCCAATGCCGCAGCAGCCACCTACCATGCTGGCGCCGCGTGCGCGCCAGTCTTTGGCCCAGGCCAGGTAGCCCGGTGGGTCCAGGTCTTCGCGCAGTTCATCCAGCCCGTCGTTGGCGGTGGCTTCCTTGGGCTGAGGTGGGAAGGCGTTGGCATAGGCACCGATGGCGACTTCGCCACCTTGCTGATCGATGACCGAACGGGCGACATCGATGGCCGCGCCGATCACTTCTGGCTGGCTGCAGTTGAACAGCACCGCTGCTGCGCCCAGTTCGATCACCGCCTGCACCGCATCGGCCACCGGCTCACCGGAGCGCAGGCGCGGCACCGTATCGACGTCTTCATCCTGCAAGGTGAAGGACACCCAGAACGGGCGACCGTCCTCGGGCAGGTGGGCACGTATGGCGCGGACTTCAGCGATCGCGCTCTGGGTTTCGGCAAGCCACAGGTCAACGTGTGGTGCCAGGCCCTCAAGCAGCGGCCGCAGGACTTCCTCGACGCGCTCAGGCTGGAACAGGTCGGGACGATAGGACCCGAACAACGGCGGCAGCGAACCGGCCACCCTCACCGGGTGCGGGCCGGTGTCGGCTGCGTGGCGGGCCAATTGACCGGCAACATTGGCCAACTGCCGGCCTTCTTCGGCAAAGCGCGCTTCACCAATGTGGAAAGGGACGACCGCATAGCTGTTGCTGGTGATGACCTGAGCACCTGCGGCAATGAACGCCGCATGCACCCCCACCACCGCTTCCGGCGCCTCGGTCAACGCCAGTGCAGACCACTCTGGCTGGCGGAACGGCGCACCGCTGCGCTGC
>NZ_JBJJMO010000061.1:0-25666 GCF_046231935.1 Pseudomonas sp. KCJK9111
TTGCCTCTCAACAAATTTTTGGGTATGAGGAATACCGGGCAGATAAATCCATCGGTCTTTCTGGAGAAAATGTTGGAGTTCCATTCTCGCCCGTTAAAAAGTGTGTCTAGAGATTCGAGAACTGACGATTTGCTAGCTCCATTTTGGCCAATAAATATACTCAGCTTATGATTTGTATCTTTTATAAAAGGCAAAAAAGTTAAATGCTGATATGTTTTATAATTTTTTAGAAATAGTCCAACGAGCATCGTTTTTCCTTGACTGTTCAGTAGGTTTTCAGTTTGAAGACCATCAAGGAATGATATCAAATGGATCTCAATTAGCCATCATTCGAATGGCTAACTAAGCCGACAGGCGACAAGGTCATTCAAGACCAACCACATGCCCATCCGCTTTCTGCTGTACGTGGCCATCACCGCGCTCACCCGCCTGTTGATTGGCGACGTGTCGCACCACAAGGCGCCCGATGTGGGGCTGCTGTACGTGTGCGGGGGGATTCTGCTGCTGGCATTCGCCATTCTGGTGGTGCGCTACGCGTCGTATCGCTATCCGTCGACCAAGGCCTTGGACGCCAGCGGCAAGGATGTGGAAGAGGGTAAGTGACCCTCAGTTGGCCACGACGTTGCGTGCTTGATCACCACTGGGGCGCGTAAGGGCGGCGAGTACTTGCATGGGGTTCTGGCTGCGGTCTATCGCCAGGCCCAGGCGGATGCTGTCGATGACCCGTTGCAGGCGGGCAGGGTCATTGCGTTGCGCCTGGCTGATCAAGCGTTTGGCGGCGATGCCCGCCTCGTCAGACAAGGTGAGCATGATGCTCCTGTCGAGCGCCTCGATGCTCAGGTTGACCCGGTACTGGGGGCTGAACGCTGCACTGATCTGATCGAATGGGTTGGTCATGATGGCACTTCTGCAACGTGATGATGCAGAAATTGACTGGCGGGGGTGGGACCGGGTTCCAACCGTTTATCGGTCGCGGCACAGCGGCAGTAGTGCAAGGCTGAGCCCTTGCGGTTGGATAAGGCAAGGGCCGCTGCGCGGCCCCGTTCCGGTCAAGCGATCAAGCCTCCGGATCGCTCAGCTCCAGCACGCCACGCTTGCTGCGCAACTTGCCGTACAGGTGCTCCAGCGCATGGGTCAGCTTGGTGGCCGCGCCTTCCACCGCCTGGTCAAGCGAGTTGGCCGTGTGGGTCACCGAGATCGGCTGATGGCCTTTGGGGCGAGCCTCCATCTGGCAGCGCTTGTCCTGTGGTCCGGGTTTGCCGCCGTTTTCATCGCGCAGGTGCACCTCGATACGGGTGAGGTCTTCCTCATAGCGCTCCAGGGTGTCTTGCACCGTGTTGCGGACCCACTCGTCGAGCCGGGCATTGCCATCGATGTGGTTGCTGCTGTTGACCTGGATTTGCATGATTCAATCCTTATTCAGCTTGCTCGCATGGAGACGCCAGGCCCTTGAGACCCTTGGAATTTCTGCGCCTCTTGACTCTAAGGTCAGGCAAGCCATTAGCGAATTCAACCCCCTCGTGAAAATAAATGTCTTGTAGCAAAGCCGATTGCTCACTTTTGTCCGGCACGCTGTCGGCCAGGCTTTGCATATGAGAATCCATATCATTATTATTGCTGGCTTCAACATTTCCGGACTTGGCCATGACCCGTAGACCCGCCAGCCTCACGCCCAGCTATCGCCTGGCCGTGGCTTCACGCAGCCTGGCGGCGTTGCTTGGCGGTTATCTGTTGGCGTCTACGGCCAGTTTCTGCGTGGCTGTGTCGCTGCCCATATCGCCGGTCGACGCCACGCTGATCGGCCTGATGCTGTCGTTCGTGTTCTACGTGTTGGCCTTCATCGGTTGCTTTGCCTGCCGTGACGCCTGGCGGGCGTGGCTGGGCGTGTTGATACCGAGCCTGGTGCTCGGGATGCTCGGCGCGCTGGTCCATTGGATGAAATTGTCATGAAAGACGGCTTTCGCCAGGCGATGGCCTGGCTGCATACCTGGACTGGCCTGCTGTTCGGCTGGCTGCTCTTTGCCATCTTCCTCACCGGCACCCTGTCGTATTTCAAGGAAGAAATCACCCACTGGATGCAGCCTGAGATAGGCCATTACGCACCCAACCCGCAAGCCGCGCTGGCAGCGGCGCAGCGCTATCTGCAAGGTCAGGCGCCCGCTTCGCAAAGCTGGTTCATCCGCCTGCCCAATGAGCGTGAAGCAGGGGTGAAGGTCGGGTACCGGGATGCGAACGGAGGGCCTCGTGGCTTCGTCACCCAGACCCTGGATGCCAAGACGGGCGAGCCCGTCATGGCGCGCGACAGTCGCGGCGGGGAGTTCTTCTACCGGTTCCACTTCCAGCTGCAGATGCCTTATCCGTATGGCCGCTGGCTGTCGACATTCTGCGCTCTGATCATGCTGCTCGGCCTGGTCACCGGCATCATCACCCATAAGAAACTGTTCAAGGAGTTCTTCACCTTCCGCCCTGGCAAGGGCCAGCGCTCCTGGCTGGACGGCCACAACGCCATCGGCGTGCTGGTGCTGCCGTTTCACCTGATGATCAGCTACAGTAGCCTGGTGCTGTTCATGTACCTGGTCATGCCCGCAGGGCTGATGGCGCATTACGGTGATGACACCTCGAAGTACTTCAATGATTTGTTTGGGGCAGGGGAGGCGCCCAAGGCAGCTCAGGTCGCCGCGCCGCTTGCCCCACTGCCGGCGCTCTATGCCCAGGTCCAGGCGCTGCAACCAGGGGCGCGGGTGGGCAACATTCGGGTCGAGAACCCGGGCGACAGCAACGCACGGGTCACCTTCACCCAGTCTGCCGCCGACCACGTTGCCTATCGGCGCAGTGCCAACTGGACCTTCGACGGCGCCACAGGCGCGCTGCTCGAACAAGGCAAGCCCGAAAGTGGCGCCATGCTGACGGCATTCAGTTTCGCCGGGTTGCACATGGGCAATTTTGCCGGCCCTTGGCTGCGGTGGCTGTATTTCTGCTTCGGGCTGGCAGGCACTGCCGTGATCGGGACCGGCCTGGTGATGTGGTTGGACAAGCGCCAGCTCAAGCATGCCAAGGCCCCGCGCGTTCCGCGTGAGCTGCGTCTGGTGGAGGTGCTCAACATCGTCAGCATGAGCGGGCTGCTGTTGGCAGTGGCCTGCTTTTTCTGGGCTAACCGGCTGCTGCCGGCGGCGCTTGAAACCCGTGCCGACTGGGAGGTCAATGCGTTCTTCATGGCATGGGGCCTGGCACTGGTGCACGCGATGGCGCGTAGCGGTCGCCGCGCCTGGGGCGAGCAGCTGGCGCTCGGGGCGCTGGCCTTCACGCTGTTGCCACTGCTCAACGCGTTGACGACCGCGCACGGGCTCAACCACGCCATCATCGATGGCGATTGGAGCATGGCTGGGTTCGATCTCACCGCATTGGGCTGCGGCCTGTTCCTGGCCTGGCTGGCAAGCAAGAAGCTGCGCCCTGCGCTGGCCTTGGCCAAGCCTTCCCGTTCACGCGCCAGCCAGGTTGGCCATGAAACGGCGCAGGCCCAGTGATGCTCGGTATCGCCCTGATCGCCTTCGCGGGGTTCGCCGCCTTGTGTCTGGCCATGCCCAAGCACTTCCAAGCGCTGCTGGGCCGCGCGCCTGGTCCAGGACAACCGCGGCTGTTACGAGCGACCGGCTGGCTCATGCTGCTGGTTTCATTGGTCCTTGGCGTGCAGGCGCGGGGCTGGGCTCACGGTCTTGTGGAGTGGACGGCCGTTGCGATGGTAGGTGTGACCTTGTGGGTGTTCGGGCTGGCGTACCTGCCTCGCTTGCTGGTCGGCCTGGCCGCTGTCAGTGCATTGCTGGGGCCGTTGTTGGTCCTGTTAGCCGGATGATGCCATGAGCCCCACGACGCAGAATGACGGCTCAGAGTGTGAATCGAGCGCTCGTGCCCGCTTTATCCAGGTCTTCATGGCCCAGCGCGCGCGCATGGAGGCGCTGGTCAGTCGCCGGGTAGGTTGCCGGGCCACCGCCTCCGACTTGGTCCAGGAGCTGTTCTTGCGCTTCTGGGGGCGTGCGCAAGTGAAGGTCGAAGCCCTGGACACCTACTTGATGCGCTGCGCCGGCAACCTGGCCATCGATCACCTGCGCAGCGAAAGCAGCCGCCAGCGTGCTTTGGCCGATGTTTCACAGGGCAGCGCGCACCTTGTGAGCCAGACGCTGGAGCAGACCCTGGAGGTGGACGACGATCTGCAACGCATCGAAAACGCCTTGCGTGCGTTGCCCGAGCGTACCCGGCAAATCTTTCTGCTCAACCGTGTCCACGGCTGCACGTACAGCGAAATAGCACGCGCCATGCAACTGTCCCAAAGCGCTGTGGAAAAACATATGATGCGTGCCCTGCAAGCGTGCAAGGCCAGTGTCGCCCAGGCCGCGCCCATTCCACGACGACCACGGGGCACGCCGTGACCACCACGTTACCTGTTGTCACCCAAGCGCAGTCCGATGCCGCCCTGCAGTGGCTTGTACGCATCAACGGGCAGCCCGAGCAAGCCCGCAGTGCGGCGTTCAGGCGTTGGCTGCTGGCCGACCCGCGGCATCCGGTCGCGTACGAGCAGGCGCAGGCGCTGTGGAACCACAGCGCCCCCGCTGCGGCGACTCTGGCCGATGAAGACCGGCTGGCCCTGCAACATTACCTCGACCGGATGAGCCCGCCCGCTGCCAGGCGCCCCGGACGTTGGCGTGCAGGGGCGTTGGCCATGGCCGCTTGCCTGATCATGGCCATCGGCATGCTCGGTGGGTGGCAGCCCGGTCATTGGCTGCTGGACCTGCGCGCCGACTACAGCACGTCGGCCGACCGGCGCGAAGTGACCTTGCCAGACCACTCGGCGGTCACGCTGGACGCCCACAGTGCGATTGCCGTGCAATTCGAAAACGGCCAGCGCCGCGTGCGGTTGCTGCACGGTGCTGCGTTCTTCAAGGTCACCCACACCGGCGAGCCCTTTGTGGTGCAGGCCGCGCAGGGGCAGGTGCGAGTGCTGGGCACCGAGTTCGAAGTGCGCGAGCAGGGCGCCGCCACCCAGGTCACCGTCCGCGCCGGTCGCGTGGCGGTCAGCCCGTCCAAGGGGGCCATGGCACGTGAGTTGATTGCCAATCAGCAGGTGAGCTACGGCGCGGGGCAGGTCAGCCACACGTTGTCGGTCGACAGCGCGCAGCACCTGGCATGGCGCGAGGGTTGGCTGACCTATTCCCAGGCGCCCCTGGCCCAGGTGGTTGAGGAACTGGGTCGCTATTACCCCGGCCACATCGTGCTGCTGAACGAGGCTTTGGGGCGGCGTGAAGTCAGTGGCAGCTTCCCCATTGCCGAACCCTTGCAGGCGCTGGACTCACTGGGCGCAGTGCTCGGCTTTTCGCGTCAGACAGTGCTTGGTCGGTTCACGGTTATCCGTTGATTGCTGGTCGTTGACCACCCTATTTCATGCCCTCCAAAAAACTTCCTACCGCAGGTGAGGTAACAGCACGCCATAACCGTGTAGTGCGTGAAAGTGCGATTCATTCGCACTCAATACCCTCTCTCAGGTCAGCGTCCATGAAGTCTACCTTGCGTTGCGTCCCCCTTTGGCTCGGTCTTGCAGTACTCCCGCCGTTCATCTACACCCAGGCGGCGAGTGCGGCGCAACGCGCGCAAGCTTATACCTTCGACCAACCTGCCCAGCCACTGATCCAGGCCCTCGCCGCCTTCAGCCGCGTTACCGGGCAGAGCGTGGTCCATACCCTGACGCTACCTGCCGTGCAAGCGCCTGCGCTGCACGGGGCCTTGAGCGCCGAGCAGGCGTTGCAGCGCTTGTTGGGTAATGCCGGGCTGACCTGGCAACGGGTCGATGCCCATACCTTTACCCTGCAGGCACTGGACACCGCCGGTGCCTTGAACCTGCAGGCCACCACCGTGACTTCGCAGCTCGACAGCTTGAGCTATCAGCCACCGACCACCACCTCGATCATGCGCGGCCAGGGCCCCACCCAGGACATCCCCCAGGCGATCAACGTGGTGCCCGCCCAAGTACTGCGCGACCAGGCGCCGCGCAACCTGGATGATGCCCTGGCCAACGTCAGCGGCATTACCCAAGGCAACAATTTCGGCGGTACCTCCGACACTGTCATGAAGCGGGGCTTTGGCGACAACCGCGACGGTTCGATCATGCGCGATGGCATGCCGTTGGTGCAGGGCCGCAGCCTCAGCGCCAGCACCGAGCGGGTCGAGGTGCTCAAGGGGCCGGCTTCGCTGTTGTACGGCATCCAGGATCCAGGCGGGGTGATCAACGTGGTCAGCAAGCGGCCTCAGCTCCAGGCCTACAACGCACTGACTGCACGCGGCTCGACCTACGGCGATGGCAAGAACGGCAGCGGTGGTGGGTTCGACAGCACCGGTGCGCTGGGCGACAGCAACTTGGCCTACCGCCTGATTGCCGACCACACGGACGAAGACTACTGGCGCAACTACGGCGTGCGCCGCGAGACACTGCTGGCCCCCTCGCTGGCCTGGCTGGGCGAGGATACCCAAATAGTGGTGGCCTACGAGCACCGTGAATTTCTTTACCCGTTCGACCGCGGCACGGCCTTCGGCAACGACGGCCATCCGCTCAACATCCCGGCCACGCGGCGCCTGGATGAGCCGTTCAACGACATGCAGGGCCGCTCCGACCTCTACAGCCTGCAACTGGACCATCAGCTTGCCGACGACTGGAAGCTGCACCTGGGCTACAGCTTCAACCGGGAAACCTATGACGCCAGCCAGGTCCGCGTGACCGGGGTCAACCCGCGCACCGGCACACTAACGCGCAGCATCGATGGCACGCGCGGTGCCATGAGCCGAGACCAGTTCGTCACGGCGAGCCTGGCCGGCACAGTCCAGTTGGCAGGCCTGCAGCATGATCTGCTGGTGGGCCTGGACCATGAAGACCGCAAGGTGTACCGCGCCGACCTGATCCGCCAGACGCCGCGCACCCCCTTCAGCTACCTGAACCCTGTGTATGAGCGTGAAGTGGAGGGCAGCACAGTGCGCGCCTCCGACAGTGACCAGACCGACGAGCTGCGCACCGACGCCTTGTTCATGCAGGATGCGCTGCACCTGGACGATCACTGGATCCTGGTGGCCGGTGGGCGCTTCCAGCAATATGACCAGTACGCCGGTCGCGGACGCCCGTTCAGGGCCAACACCGACATCAGTGGGCAAACCTGGGTCCCCCATGCGGGGGTGGTGTACAAGGTCGATGAACAGCTCTCGTTCTACGGCAGCTACAGCGAATCGTTCAAGCCCAACTCGACCATTGCACCACTGGCCGGCAACGTGGTGCTCGACGGCGCCATCGCCCCGGAAGAGGGCAAGTCGTGGGAGCTTGGGGCCAAGCTCGACGTACCAGGGCGCATCACCGGCACCCTGGCCTTGTTCGACATCACCAAGCGCAACGTTCTGGTGTCCAACTTCGATTCGAGCACCCGCGAGACGGTCTACAGCAATGCCGGTGAAGTGAACTCCCGGGGCGTCGAGCTGGACCTGACCGGCCAGTTGAGCGAGCGCTGGAGCCTGATCGGCAGCTACGCCTTCACCGATGCCAAGGTCACCCAGGACCCGGCCCTCAAGGGCAACCGCCTGCAGAACGTGGCGCGGCACGGCGCTTCGTTGTCCGCCGTCTACGATTTCGGCAGCCTGGTCGGTGGCGACAGCCTGCGCGCCGGTGCCGGGGCGCGTTATGTGGGCGAGCGTACCGGCAATGCCACCAACACCTTCGACCTGCCGTCCTACACGGTGGCCGACGCCTTCGCCAGCTACGAGACCCAGCTGGACGCGCACACCGTTCGCCTGCAACTGAACGTCAAGAACCTGTTCGACAAGGTGTACTACAGCTCGTCGGTGAATCAGTACTTCGTGGCGGTGGGCGATGCGCGGCAGGTGAGCGTATCGGGCACCTTCGAATTCTAGCGACCAGCCCTGCGGCCCAGGGCCTGGCGATACTCCCCAGGCGTGGCCGCCAGCACCTGGCGGAAGCGATTGCTGAAATGGCTGGCACTGGCGAAACCGCAGGCCAGGGCCACCTCGCCCAGGGGCGCATGGCCCAGCCGCAGCAGCAGGCACGCCCGGTGCAGGCGCCGGGCCAGCAGGTATTGATGGGGGGGCAAGCCGAAGCTCACGCGAAACATGCGTGCGAAATGGTACTCGGACAGGTTGCAGCGCACGGCCAGCTCGCCCAGGGTAAGGGCATGCTCCAGGTGGGCTTCGATGTAGTCGATCAACTGCCGGCGCTGGCTGGGCGCCAGCCCGCCCTTCAGGCGCAGCCCCTGGCGCAGGCCCACTTGGCTGAGCAAGGCATGGTCGACGATCTCGTGGGCCAGGCTGCTGGCCAGCAAACGTTCGGCCGGCTCGTTCCAGTCAAGGCCTGACAGCTGGCGAAAGCGCAGGGCCTGCCTGGGGTCGTCCATGAAGGTCGCCTCCTGCAGTTGCAGCGCCCGCGGCTCCCGGTCGAGCAGGCGTACGCACCCCAGCGCGAACTGCGCCGGGCTCACATACAGGTGGGCCATGCGGATGGCCCCGTTGATCACCCAGTTCGATTCGTGCTCGGCCGGCAATACGCACAGCTTGTCCGGAGCCCCCTTGTCGGCCGGGCGTTGGCGCCGAAAGGTGCCGGTACCGTCAGCCAGGTAGCAGGACAGGGTGTGGTGGCTGGGTGCCTGGTAGTCGCGGGCATCGTCGCGGTTGCGCCACAGCGCAGCCGCCAGCCCGTCGCCCAGGTGCGCGCTGAGCTCCAGGCGGGCGTTGGGGGATGCATGCATCACATTGAACACTTGCAGCTGCGTGAATGGCGTCATCGGGGCCTACCTCTGCTGTACATGCTACTGCGGCCAAGGGCAGGTGACAGCGCTCTGATGCGCAAAAGCGCAAGTTTATGCAAGCAGAGCAGGGCTACCGAGCGAAATACTGGCGGTGCCCGTTACCCCAGGCAGGCCTGCCTTGGCCGGGACACCCGTGGAAGGCCCAAAGGAAACACACCATGAACCTGTCGCTCTACCTGCTCACCGTGCTGATCTGGGGTACGACCTGGATTGCCCTGAAATTCCAGCTAGGTGGGGTCGCCATCCCCGTATCCATCGTCTATCGCTTTGCCTTGGCAGCACTGATCCTGTTTGCCGTGCTGTTGCTCACCCGGCGCCTGCAGCCCATGGGTCGGCGTGGCCACCAGATCTGCCTGGCCCAGGGGCTATGCTTGTTCTGCATCAACTTCATCTGCTTTCTCAGCGCCAGCCAATGGATCGCCAGCGGCCTCATTGCCGTGGTGTTCTCCACCGCCACCTTGTGGAACGCGATCAATGCTCGGCTGTTTTTTGGCCGGCAGGTGGCCCCGCATGTACTAGGCGGTGGCGCCTTGGGGTTACTGGGCCTGGGCCTGCTGTTCTGGCCGGAGCTGTCGCATCATGCGGCCAGCCGCCAAACCCTCTATGGCCTTGGTCTGGCGCTGCTTGGCACCTTGTGTTTTTCGGCAGGCAACATGCTTTCGAGTGTTCAGCAGGCGGCCGGGCTCAAGCCCATGACCACCAATGCCTGGGGCATGGCTTATGGAGCAGGCATGCTGGCAATTGCCTGCCTGGTGGGTGGGATTCCGTTCGAGATGGAGTGGAGCGCACGCTACGTGGGCTCACTGCTGTACCTGTCGGTGCCGGGCTCGGTGATCGCGTTCACCGCATACCTGACCTTGGTCGGGCGCATGGGGCCGGAGCGTGCGGCCTACTGCACGGTGCTTTTCCCGCTGGTGGCCCTGAACGTGTCGGCGGCCGTCGAAGGCTATCAATGGACGCCCACCGCCTTGCTTGGCCTGGTAGCGGTGATGGCGGGCAATGTGCTGGTGTTTCGCAAACCCAAGGCTGCGCGCAGCCCCGAGGTGCCTCGGCCTGCCTAGGCCTGTTCATGAAACAGGGCCGCATTGATTGCGGCCCGTGTCAGCTACGCCCGTGCTCAGCCTTTCCACACCTGAGGATTGACCAGGTCCCTGGGCCGTTCACCCAGCAGCGCCGCGCGCAGGTTGTCGATGGCGCGGTTGGCCATGGCCTCACGCGTCTCGGCGGTGGCCGAACCAATGTGGGGCAGGGTCAGGGCATTGGGCAGGCTGAACAGCGGGGAGTCGGCCAGGGGTTCCTTTTCATACACGTCCAGGCCGGCACCGCGGATCGTGCCGTCCTGCAGGGCCTGGATCAGTGCCGCCTCGTCCACCACCGGCCCGCGGGCAATGTTGATCAAAAACGCCGAGGGCTTCATCAGCTTCAGTTCGCGGGCGCCGATCAACTGGCGCGTGGCATCGGACAGCGGCACCACGATGCAGACGAAATCGGCTTCGCCCAGCAGTTGCTCGAGGCTACGCATCTGCGCACCCAGTTCCTGCTCCAGGGCCGTCTTGCGGCTGTTGCCGCTGTAGATGATCGGCATGTTGAAGCCAAGGCGACCCCGCCGGGCGATGGCCGCGCCGATGTTGCCCATGCCGACGATGCCCAGGGTCTTGCCATGCACGTCACTGCCGAAAAGCGCAGGCCCCACGCTGGCCTGCCAATGGCCGGCCTTGGTCCAGGCGTCGAGCTCCGCGGTTCGCCTGGCGCAGCCCATGATCAAGGAAAAGCCCAGGTCAGCCGTACTTTCAGTGAGCACGTCCGGCGTATTGGTCAGGGCGATGCCGCGCTCGTTGAAGTAGTCCAGATCGTAGTTGTCGTAGCCCACCGACACGCTGGACACCACTTCGAGCTTGCCGGCCCCTTCGAGCTGGGCACGCCCCAGCTTGCGGCCCACGCCAATCAGGCCGTGGGCATGCGGCAGGGCTTCGTTGAACTGCGCGTTGACGTCACCGCGTTTGGGATCGGGCATGATCACGGTGAAATCGTGCTGCAAGCGCTCGGCCATGGCCGGGGTGATCCGGCTGAAGGCAAGGACGGTCTTTTTCATCGTTCACCTGAAGGCAAAAGCCTGAAACTACAGGTTGTGCGCAGCAGGCTGCAACCCTTGGCCCGGTGGTGGCTCAGTGCGCTTTCAAGTCGGCTTCATGGGCCGCGAGGATTTCCGGCAGCGAGTTACGCAAGTACTCCACCCACGTCTTGATCTTGGCGTCCAGGTACTGGCGCGACGGGTAGATGGCATACAGGTTGAGTTCCTGCAGCCGGTATTGCGGCAGGATTCGCACCAGGGTGCCGTTACGCAAGCCTTCGATGGCCGAATAAATCGGCAATACCCCCACCCCCATGCCACTGCGAATGGCCGTGCGCATCGCATCGGCCGTGTTGACCATGAACGGCGAGCTGGTGATGTTGACCATTTCCTGGCCTTCGGGGCCGTCGAACAGCCATTTTTCAAGCGGTATCACCGGGCTGACCATGCGCAGGCAGGCATGCTTGAGCAGATCGGCCGGTTTGTGCGGCACGCCATGACGGGCGATATAGGCCGGCGACGCGCAGACGATGCTGTAGGTGATGCCCAGCCGTTGCGACACGAAGCCTGAATCCGGCAGCTCGGTGGCCAGCACGATGGACACGTCGTAGCCTTCGTCGAGCAGGTCGGGTACACGGTTGGCCATGGTCAGGTCGAAGGTCACGTCCGGGTGCGATTCGCGGTAGCGGGCGATGGCATCGACCACGAAATGCTGGCCCACCCCGGTCATCGAGTGCACCTTCAACTGCCCGGCAGGGCGTGCATGGGCGTCGCTGGCCTCGGCCTCGGCTTCTTCGACGTAGGTCAGAATCTGTTCGCAGCGCATCAGGTAGCGCTTGCCGGCTTCGGTCAGCGCGATGCGGCGGGTGGTGCGGTTGAGCAGGCGTGTTTGCAGATGAGCTTCCAGGTTGGAGACGGCCCGCGAGACGTTCGCGGTGGTGGTATCCAACTGGCCCGCTGCGGCCGTGAAGCTGCCGAGCTGGGCCACGCAACTGAAGGCACGCATGTTTTGCAGGGTGTCCATGGGTCACTCTCGATGTAGAGGACAAAATTGTGTCACGAAGTCGCGCAACCAGGATGAAAAGTTGCCTTCGACCAAAGGCTGATTATCGCCGTTTCAGTAATAAAGATTCGCAGGAATCAGCGCTTATCGCCAGTGTGGCTGCCCCCTAGAATTGCCCAGCCCCTCCACCTCTTCCTCGGGATATCGCAGCTGTGCCGCGTTGCATCATCGGAACGCTTCAAGCGTTCAGTGCCTGTGCCCTTGCCCTCACCTTGAGCGGCTGTATCGGAACCTGGGGCATTGCCCCGCAGACCCAAACGCTGCAAGCCAACACCCTGAGCCCCAGTGCAGCCATCGAACAGGCCGCCACCGATGCCCACTGGCCGGACCAGCAATGGTGGCGCGCCTACCGCGACCCCCAGCTCGATCACTGGATAGCACTGGCGCTGGCCGCCAACCCTAGCCTTGCCATCGCCGCAGCACGGGTGCGTCAAGCGCGTGCCCTGGCTGGCCTTGCCGAGTCGGCCGAACACCTGCAAGGCAACGGTCAGGCGACGCTCAACCGGCACAACTGGCCTGATGACCCCTTCTATGGCCCTGGCGACTTGTCCGGTGCCACCACCTGGGATAACAACGCAACCCTTGGCTTGAGCTACGCCCTCGATCTCTGGGGGCGCGAGCGCAATGCCAGCGAGCAGGCCGTGGACCAGGCCCATCGACAGGTAGCAGAGGCCAGGCAGGCACAGTTGGAGCTGCAGCACACGGTCGTGAGCGTGTACATCGAGCTGAGCCTGCATTACGCCCGGCGCGACATCATCAAGGCTCAACTGGCGCAGCAAGCGCAGATCCTGGACCTGGCCCAGCGTCGCCTGGACGCGGGCATCGGCACCCATCTGGAGGTCAGCCAGGCCCAGGCGCCGCTGCCGGAAACCCATCGCCAGCTCGACAGCCTGGACGAGGCTATCGTCCTGGCCACCCATCAGCTGGCCGCCCTGGCGGGCAAGGGGCCAGGGGAGGGCGCGCAGCTGCAGCGCCCCAGCCTGACCCTTGCCACACCGCTGACGCTGCCCTCCAGGCTACCCGCCGAACTGGTCGGCCAGCGCCCCGATGTGGTCGCCAGCCGCTGGCAGGTCGCTGCCCAGGCGCGTGGGATCGACATGGCCCACGCCGGCTTCTTCCCCAACGTGGACCTGGTCGGCAGCCTGGGTTTCGTCGCCACCGGCGGCGGCCCGCTGGCGTTTCTCACCGGGCGCAAGTTCAACTACACCGTCGGCCCGGCCGTCACCCTGCCGATCTTCGATGGCGGGCGTCTGCGCGCGCAACTGGGGGCCGCCGCCGCCGACTATGATGTGGCCGTGGCGCGCTACAACCAGACGGTGATCGGCGCGCTCAAGGACATCTCCGATCAGTTGGTGCGTCGCGAGTCGATGCAGGCGC
Organism: Pseudomonas sp. KCJK9111; assembly: GCF_046231935.1. NCBI lineage: Bacteria > Pseudomonadati > Pseudomonadota > Gammaproteobacteria > Pseudomonadales > Pseudomonadaceae > Pseudomonas > Pseudomonas sp. KCJK9111. Next base: position 13,355 of record NZ_JBJJMO010000061.1, read on the forward strand.
AGGCGCACTTCGCGGCCGAGTCGGTCGCCGCCGCGCAGAAAACCTACGACATCGCCATGGTCGCCTATCAGCGGGGCCTTACCGACTACCTGAACGTGCTCAACGCGCAAACGCTGCTGTTTCGTCAGCAACAGGTTCAGCAGCAGGTGCAGGCCGCGCGCCTGATCGCCCACGCCGCCCTGGTGACGGCGCTGGGCGGCGGCCTGCAAGCCGGCTCGGATGTACCGGACCAAGAGCGCCAGGCGCCGCCAGCCACGCCGGCAACCCTCGCCATCCTCAACGCCAAGCCGAGAGCACGCCCATGAGCACATGGGGTTTACCCCTGCGCTGGTTGCAGAGCCTGCAATGGCGGCGCGGTTTCCATGCCTGGGTGCGGACCGATGGGGTCACCTGGGTGTACATCTTCAAGGTGCTGGCTGCAGCCTTCATCACCTTGTGGCTGGCCATGCGCCTGGAGTTGCCGCAGCCGCGTACCGCCATGATCACGGTGTTCATCGTCATGCAGCCGCAAAGCGGGCATGTGTTCGCCAAGAGCTTCTACCGGGTGCTGGGCACCCTGGCCGGCTCTGTGATGATGGTCGCATTGATGGCCGTCTTCCCGCAGAACACCGAACTGTTTCTGCCCAGCCTGGCCGTCTGGGTGGGCCTGTGCTCGGCAGGCGCCATGCGCTACCGCACCTTCCAGGCGTATGGCTTCGTGCTGGCCGGCTACACCGCGGCGATGATCGGCCTGCCGGTGTTGCAGCACCCCGACCAGGCATTCATGGCCGCGGTCTGGCGAGTGCTGGAGATTGCCCTGGGCATCCTGGTGTCCACCTTCGTCAGCGCCGCCATCCTGCCGCAGTCGGCCAGTGCCGCCATGCGCAACGCCCTGTACCAGCGCTTCGGCGCGTTCGCGGCCGTAGTCGTCGAAGCCTTGCGCGGCGACAGTCAGCGTGAGCGTTTCGAAAGCAGCAATGTGCGCTTCGTGGCCGAGGCGGTGGGGCTGGAAAGCCTGCGCAACGTCACTGCCTTCGAGGACCCGCACATGCGTCGGCGCAGTGGCCGGCTGGTGCGCATGAACAGCGAATTCATGGCCATCACCACACGCTTCAACGCCCTGCACCGCCTGATCGAGCGGCTTCGCGCACGCGGGCCCGCACAGATCGTCAGCGCCATCGAGCCTGGCCTGCACACCCTCGTCGCCCTGCTCGAACCCTATGTGGGGCGCGCGCTGACCGACGCCGACGCCTTGCGCCTGACCCTCGAGCTCGGTGCCTACCGCGAAGGGTTGCAGGCCCAGGTCCGCAGCTTGCGCGCCGACTACCTGGCCACCGCGCCCGGCGAAGCCGACCTGCTGGATTTTCACACGGCGTTCGAGTTGCTCTACCGCTTCGTGGACGAGATGTACAGCTACGCCGAAACCCACGCCTCCCTGGCCGTGCACAACCACGCGCGGGAGCAGTGGGACGAACCCTACGTGGCACAGACCAGTACCTTGGTATGCCTGGCAGCCGGGCTGCGCTCGGCGGCGGTGCTGTTGCTGCTGGGCAGTTACTGGCTGATCAGCGACTGGCCAAGCGGCGCCATGATGACCTTGATCGCCACGGTCACTGCCGGGCTGTCGGCGGCCTCGCCCAACCCCAAGCGCCTGTCGTTCCAGATGGCCTGCGGCACGGCGATAGGCGCGGTGGTCGGTTTTTTCGAAACCTTCTTCGTGTTTCCCTGGATCGACGGCTTCCCTTTGCTGTGCATGGTCCTGGCGCCGGTGTTCGTGCTGGGCGCGTTTCTCTCGTCGCGCCCGGCCTACTCGGGCTACGGCATTGGCCTGCTGGTGTTTTTCGCCATTGGCTCGGTGCCCAACAACCTGACGGTGTATGACCCGTACAGCTTCATAAACGACTACATCGCCATGGTCGTCGGCATGTTCGTGTGCGCGGCTGCCGGGGCGATCATCCTGCCACCCAATAGCCGCTGGTTGTGGAGCCGGCTGGAGCAGGCCTTGCGTGAACAAGTGCTGTTTGCCATCAGCGGGCGCCTGCGCGGCATCGGCACGGCTTTCGAAAGCCGCACGCGCGACTTGCTGCACCAGGCCTATGGCCTGGCGGCCGGCAAGCCCCAGGTGCAAAGCCAGTTGATGGGCTGGATGTTCAGCGTGCTGGAAATCGGCCATGCGGTTATCGAGCTGCGCAAGGAGCAGGCGCGGGCCCCCGTGCACCCGGCCTATGCCGAGTCCCAGCCGTGGCGCCAGGCTATCCGGGTCATGGGCCGTGCCCTGGCGCGCCTGTTCCTGCAGCCCAGCGTCGGGAATCATGAGCGTGCCCTGGTGGCGGTGGACCATGCCATTTCCCGGGTCCAGGCCACCGACGAGCCGTTTGCGCGGCACTTCGACACGTCAGTGCTACGCCGTGTGCAGAGCTACCTGCACTTCATCCGCTCGTCCTTGCTCGACCCCCACTCACCGCTTGCGCCATCCAAAGGGTTGCCCCATGCCTCGTGAAATCGCCTTCCACGGCGTGTACATGCCCACCCTGACCCTGATGTTCCTGTTTGCGCTAGGCCTGGCCTGGGGGCTTGACCGGTTCATTGCCAGCGTTGATGGCTACCGTTTCTTCTGGCACCCGGCGCTGCTGCGCCTGAGCCTATTCGTCTGCCTGTTCGGCGCCCTGGCGCTGTCGCTCTACTGGTGAGAATCCTTCGATGAAAAAGTTCTTCAGCCTTGTCGCCACGTTGCTGGTCCTGACGGCCGCCGTGGTGATCGGTCGTCAGCTGTGGCTGCATTACATGACCACCCCCTGGACCCGGGATGGCCGGGTACGCGCCGACATCATCAACGTGGCAGCCGATGTGCCTGGCTACGTGGTCGATGTGCCGGTCAAGGACAACCAGCGGGTCAGCAAGGGCGACCTGTTGATCCAGATCGACCCGGAACACTACCGCTTGGCGGTCGAACAGGCCAAGGCCCTGGTCGCCGCCCGCAAGGCCACCTGGGAAATGCGCCGGGTCAATGCCAGGCGCCGTGCCGACCTGGACAACCTGGTGATCTCCAAGGAAAACCGCGACGATGCCAGCAACATTGCCAGCGCTGCTCTGGCCGACTACCAGCAGGCCCAGGCGGCCCTGGCGGCCGCCGAATTGAACCTCAAACGTACCCGGATCGTGGCCACGGTCGATGGCTATGTGACCAACCTGAACGTTCACAAGGGCGATTACGCACGCACCGGCGAGGCGGTGATGGCGGTGGTAGACGAGACGTCATTCTGGGTGTACGGGTTTTTTGAAGAAACCAAGTTGCCCCATGTGAAGGTAGGCGACCCTGCCGAACTGCAGATGATGAGCGGGGAACGCTTGCAGGGCCATGTGGAGAGCATCGCCCGGGGTATCTACGACCGCGACAACCCCCAGAGCCGCGAGCTGATTGCCGATGTGAACCCCACCTTCAACTGGGTGCGCCTGGCCCAGCGGGTGCCGGTGCGCATCCATATCGACCAGGTGCCCGAAGGCTTCTTCCTGGCAGCGGGGACTACCTGTACGGTGGTGGTCGATCCGCAGTGAAGCACTCGGCGGCCTGACACTGCGGCACGCTCCTACAGGTCCCGCATTCACCTGATGTTCAGCTTCTCAAGCGCTACGGTCAGCCGGCCCCGACCAGTACCGGCACCTGGACCTGATCGATCACCTTGGCACTGATCGAGGGGTCCAGCAGTCGCCCCAGCCGCGACAGATGACGGTGCCCCATGATGATCAGTTCACATTCCAGTGCCTGGGCCCTGGCCACGATGACCTCCACAGGCTGACCGGCCACCATGCAGCCCTGGCAGGTGAAGCCTGCCTGCTGCAAGGCACGGACCGCCTCGCCCAGGGCATGCTCGGCCTGTTGCTGTTCCTCGCACGCGGCAGGGTACTGCGCTTGTTCGTCGGCCGTGTAGGGCGCCGGTTGTTCGTGCACGGCAAAGGTGGCATCGATGGCCAGCAGTACGTGCAAGGTATGATCTTCAGGGCGACACCAGTGGCGGGCCAGGGCGAGCAGCGCTTGAGTGGCAGGGGAGGCGTCGATGGCAATGAGCACGGGGCTGGGCATGCGGGATCCTTTATCGTCAGTGGTGGCTCGTCTTCCGGCATGGGGCCGAACCTGCTGCTGCCATTCTCGACCTCAGCTGGGCTGCGAATAAAGGCCCTGCCACGCACGAGCACATTGCGTCGGGCGCAATCGAGCAACCTGCTAATATCGCCGTTTCCCAACGTCGTCTCGGAAAACGGCCATGCAACTCCCTGACATGAACCTGCTGGTCGCCCTCGACGTGCTGCTCGATGAAGGCAGCGTGGTAGGCGCGGCACAACGCATGAACCTCAGCCCAGCCGCCATGAGCCGCACGCTGGGGCGCATTCGCGAGGCCATGGGCGACCCCATCCTGGTGCGCGCCGGTCGCGGGCTGGTGCCAACGCCACGGGCCCTGGCCCTGCGCGAGCAGGTGCATGGCCTGGTTGAGCAGGCCGGGCAGGTGTTTCGCAGCCGTGAAGGCGTCGACCTGTCCAAGCTGCACCGTGCCTTCAACGTGCGTACCAACGACTTGTTCATCGCCCTCTACGGCGCCAAGCTGCTGCGCATGATGCTGGCCGACGCGCCCAATACCGTGCTGCGCTTCGTGCCCGAAGGCAGCAGTGACGACGATGCCATGTTGCGCAACGGCCACATCGACCTGATCGTTAGCTCCTCCGTGGAGCTGGGGCCGGAGATCAAGGTGCAGAGTTTGTTCAGCACCTATTTCGTCGGCCTGGCGCGCATGGAACATCCGGTCTTCGACCAGGACATCACCCCTCAACGCTTCGCCGCGTTCCCACAGATCAGCGTGTCGCGTCGCGGCCGTGCCAACGGTCCGATCGATGTGGCCCTGGCCAACCATCGGGTGGAGCGCCGGGTGGCGCTGATCACCACCAGCTTTCACTCGGCGATGTTCTCGTTACCCGATTCGGACCTGATCCTGCCGATTCCGGCCAACATCCTGAACAGTGTCCAGCGTCTGAAGCTGCCCCTGCGCGCCTTCGAGATTCCCGTACAGCTTGAAAAAGTGAACGTGATGCAGGCCTGGCACCCACGTTTCGACAACGACCCGGCCCACCAGTGGCTGCGTCAGACGATCAAGGCGTGTACCCGAAGCGATCCCTGAACAGGCCATCGTTGCGTTTGGCGCAATATAAAACTGCCAATAATTCAGTTTTCGTCAGCATTTACCCTGCCTAAAATCGCTCCAGTCGTAAAAGTGTTGCTGGAGATGTCTCTAAATGAATGCCGTTTCTGCCCCTGCTAGCGGGCTGGCTGCCACGCCTGCACCGACCGCCCCTGCACAGGGCGCGTTCGGCCTGCAGGTGGTGGTTGGGCTGTTCGGCGTGTTGCTGGCGGTGCTGTGTGCGGGCCTCAACGAGTCCGTGACCAAGATTTCCCTGGCCGATATCCGCGGGGCCATGGCTATCGGTGCCGATGAGGGGGCCTGGCTGCTGGCGGCGTACAGCGCAGCCTCCGTCTCGGCAATGGCCTTCTCGCCCTGGTTGGCGACCACCTTTTCCCTGCGGCGCTTCACCCTGGCAGCCATCGGTGCCTTCGCAGTGCTGGGTCTGCTGCAACCCTTCGCCCCCAACCTGCACAGCCTGATGCTGCTGCGGGTGCTGCAAGGGCTTGCCTCGGGGGCACTGCCGCCGATGCTGATGAGCGTGGCGCTGCGCTTCCTGCCCCCTGGCATCAAGGTCTACGGCCTGGCGTGCTATGCCTTGACTGCCACCTTCGGCCCCAACCTGGGTACACCGTTGGCCGGCTTGTGGACCGAATACGTCGGCTGGCGCTGGGCGTTCTGGCAGATCATCCTGCCGTCGCTGGTGGCCGGTGGCTGCGTGGCGTGGGGGCTGCCGCAGGACCCATTGCGCCTGGAGCGTTTCAGGCAGTTCGACTGGCGTGGTGTGCTGCTTGGGTTACCGGCGATCTGCGGTATCGTGCTGGGGTTGTCTTTGGGTGATCGCTGGGGCTGGTTCGATTCGCCGTTGATCTGCTGGCTGCTGGGCGGTGGGCTGCTGTTGTTGGTGTTGTTCATGTTCAACGAGTGGTCCGAGCCCCTGCCGTTTTTCCAGCTGCGCTTGCTGGGCCGGCGTAACCTGGCCTTTGCCCTGTTGACCGTCGCAGGCGTGCTCATCGTCCTCTCGGGTGTGGGTAGTTTGCCGTCCGCCTACCTGGCACAGCTCCAGGGCTACCGGCCCGCCCAGACCAGCCCGCTGATGCTGCTGGTGGCCATGCCACAATTGATCGCCCTGCCGCTGACCGCCGCGCTTTGCAATATCCGCGCAGTCGACTGTCGCTGGGTGCTGGGCATCGGCCTGGGGATGCTGGCCGCCTCCTGCATCGGCAGCAGCCTGCTCACCAGCCAGTGGATTCGCACCGACTTCTACCCGTTCTACCTGTTGCAGGTGTTCGGCCAGCCGATGGCGGTGCTGCCGTTGCTGATGCTCTCGACCACGGGCATGAGCCCCCAGGAAGGCCCCTTCGCCTCGGCCTGGTTCAACACCGTCAAGGGCTTGTCCGCCGTCGTGGCGGGCGGGCTGCTCGATGCCCTGGGCACGCTGCGCCGGCATTTCCATTCCAATCACCTGGTCGACAGCCTGGGCAATGCCCCGTTGCTGGACGACCACGCTGCCAGCCTTGCCAGGCGCATCCATGACCAGGCGCTGGTACTGACCTCGGCCGACCTCTACCTGGTCCTGGCCGTCATTGCCGTGGCCCTGATCTGCCTGATTCCTGTCATGCCCACCCGGGTCTATCCGCCGCGTGCGGTGGCCTGACCCCTGTCTGAATTCGAGAAACGCCAAATGACCACCCACCGTAAAACCCTGTTCATCGGCGCTGTGCTGGCCGTGGCCGTGCTGGCCGCCCTCGTCGGTCCCTGGCTGCTGGGCAGCGACCACCGACAGAGCACCAACGACGCCTACGTGACCGCCGACTACACCGTGGTCGCGCCCAAGGTCGCCGGCTTCATCACCCAGGTGCTGGTCGAGGACAACCAGCAGGTCAAGGCCGGCCAACTGCTGGCCACCATCGATGCCCGCGACTACCAGGCTGCCCTGGACGCTGCCCAGGCGCAGCTGCTGGTGGCCCAGGCTCAGAGCACCGATGCCCGTGCCACCCTCGACCGCCAGGACGCGCTGATTGCTCAGGCCCAGGCAGCGGTGAAAGCCGCCGAGGCCGAGGCGGCGTTCGCCGATCATGAAGTTCGCCGCTACGGGCGCCTGGCCGAGCAGGGCGCCGGTACCGTGCAAAACGCCCAGCAGGCACGCAGCGCCGTGGATCAGGCCCGTGCTCGCCTGGCCAATGCCCGTGCAGCTTGGGTAGCTGCGCGCAAGCAGGTGGACATCCTCGCCGCTCAGGTCGCCAGCGCCGATGGCCAGCTCAAGCGCGCCGAAGCCGGGGTGGAAAAGGCCCGGCTGGACCTCTCCTATACCCGCATCACGGCGCCGGTGGACGGTATGGTCGGTGAGCGCGCGTTGCGCATCGGGGCCTATGTCAACCCCGGGGCGCGGCTGTTGTCGGTGGTGCCCCTGCAGCAGGCCTATGTGGTAGGCAACTTCCAGGAAACCCAATTGACCCACGTGCAGCCCGGTCAGCCAGTCAGCATCAGCGTCGATACCTTTGCCGATGAACGACTCCATGGGCACGTCGAAAGCATCGCTCCGGCCACGGGGGTGACGTTCGCCGCGGTGAAGCCGGACAACGCCACCGGCAATTTCACCAAGGTGGTGCAGCGCATCCCGGTGAAGATCGTCTTCGATGACGGGCAGCCGTTGTTGACGCGCTTGCGTGTGGGCATGTCGGTCGAAGCGATCATCGACACGACCAGCGACACCCAAGGCGATAAGCTGGCCGGTAGCGAGGTGACGGCCCGATGAACATCGCCTACGCGCAGAGCCCTGCACCCGCCGGCCCACAGGCAGCCCATTCATCGCGGCCCATCACGCGTTTGGGGGGCAAGGCCCCTGCGGCCATAGTGCTCGCTGCACTGCTCACGGGCTGTACCCTTGGCCCGGACTTCCAGCAGCCCGATACCCACGCGCCCCAGCAGTGGGACCAATTGGAGGGTGAGCACGCGCCCAGCCAACCTGTGGCCGAGCCCATGCAGTTGCGCTGGTGGGACAGCTTTCACGACCCACGGCTCAGCGCACTGATCGAACAGGTCGCCGCGCGCAACCTCGATCTGCAGATCGCCAGTGCTCGCTTGCTGCAAAGCCGTGCGCTGCGCAGCACCGTGGCAGCCGACCAGCAGCCGTCGGTGGACGCCAATGCAGGCTACAGCCGTGCCCGCAACAGCGCCGAAGGGCTGAGCGACCCCTCCGGCAACGCGGGCAAATCGGCTTTCAACCTGTGGCAGGGTGACTTGGTAGCAGGTTGGGAACTGGATGTCTGGGGCCGTGTGCGGCGTCAGGTCGAAGCGGCCGACGCCAGTGTCGAGGTGGCCGAGAACGACCGAAACGGCGTCCTGCTGGCCCTGCTCGCCGAAACGGCCGGTGATTACATCCAGCTGCGCGCGGTGCAGCATACGTTGCAGGTGACCGAGGACAACCTCAAGGTCGCGCGGCACAGCCTGAAGTTGTCCGAAGACCGTCAGGCCGAAGGCGTGGCCACCCGGCTCGACGTGGCCCAGGCCAACGCCCAGGTCGCCTTGATCGAGTCGCGCCTGCCCACCTTGCAGGCGCGCCGTGACGATCTGATCAATGCCTTGAGCCTGCTGGCGGCCGAGCCCCCACGCAGCCTGCAGGGCAGCCTGCTGCAAGCCGGTGAGCTGCCCGCCCCGCAGCAGACGTTCGCCATCGGCGTGCCGTCGGAGCTGGCCGAGCGTCGTCCGGACATTCGCCAGGCCCAGGCGCGCCTGCATGCTGCCACGGCCAGTATCGGCGTGGCCAAGGCAGATTTTTATCCACGTATCCGGCTGTCTGGCAACGTGGGTTTCCAGGCCATGCAACTGGCTGACTTCGGTGCTTGGGATGCTCGCCGCTTCGCCTTCGGGCCGCAGCTGTCGCTGCCGATTTTCGAAGGCGGTCGCCTCAAGGGCACCTTGGCCCTGCGCCAGGCGCAGCAGCAGGAAGCGGCCCTGAACTACCGCAAGGTGGTGCTGGGGGCCTGGCATGAAATCGATGATGTGCTGCGCCTGTACAACGCCAGCCAGCTGCGTCGCGATCGCCTCGCCGAAGCCGTGCGTCAGAACCGCATCGCCCTGGAAACGGCCCAGCGTCAATACGTGGAAGGCGCGGTGGATTTTCTCAATGTACTGACCGTGCAGTCGGCCTTGCTGGCCAGCGAAGAGCAGTGGATCGACAGCGCTGCCGCGGTATCCCAGGCGCTCGTGGGGCTGTACAAAGCGCTCGGCGGAGGGTGGCAGGCATTCGACAAGGTCTGAACGCGCAGGCTCGTGACCGGCCTACAACGTTCGTGACAAGCCAAACCGTCTGCGCAGCACCTTGTCCAGTAAACGCTGCGGCACCAGGCGGGCCATCAGCGGCAAGGCCGTGCTGCCATTGCCCAGCCGCACCCGTGCCGGCACTGGCGAACGCTGGGTCGCTTTCAGCACGCCTTGGGCAAAGGTCGCCGCCGGTGTCGGCCTGTCGAGCGAGGCGCGGGCCCGGGCTTGGATGTGTTCACGCAGTGGCCACCACGGCGATTGCGGCGCCAGCACCTGCTGCGCCTGCTGCTGAGCGTGGCTGGCGAACTGCGAGGCGATGGCCCCAGGCTGCACCTCCATCACGCGGATGCCGAACGGCGCCAGTTCCAGGCGCAGGGCGTCGCTCAGGGCCTTCACGGCAGCCTTGGAGGCGCAGTAGGCGCCGGCGAACGGCGTGACCAGCACGCCGGAGACACTGCCGATATTCACCACCAGGCCTTGGGCGCGACGCAGCTGGGGGAACAGCGCGCGTGTCACGCCGACCAGCGCGAACACGTTTGTCTGGAACTGGCGCTGCAGGGCGTCGACCCCGCCATCGAGCAGCGGCCCCATGGCGCCGTAGCCGGCGTTGTTGATCAGGATGTCCAGTCCCTCGAGTTCCTGTGCGAGCAGGGCCAGGGCGTGTGGGTCGTTGACATCCAGTTGCCGGGCAACGAAGCCCGCAGCGGCCAGGCGCGCCACATCTTCAGCCTGGCGGGCGGTGGCCCAGACCTGATGGCCGGCATCGCGAAACGCATCGGCCAGGGCGCGGCCAATGCCGCTGGAGCAACCGGTGATCAGGACTGTCGACATGCAGAAGGCCTTTGGGTCTGGGTGGAGGGGCAGCGGGTCTGCGCCGAGTCGCCAACCGGTCGCCAGCCGTTGGGCGTCGACAAGGCGTCAGTTGGCAAAGCTGCCTTGCAGGTGCTCGGCCCTGAATTCCAACGTCTGTGCACGGTAGCCCGAGCGCAGCGCAGGCAATGGCAGGCAATCGGACCACTGCGCGCCCGGTTGCAATTCGCCAGGCCCGCGGTAGCGCGGTGCATTGTAGGTATTTTCTGCCAGGTTGACTGTGTCGCCTGGCGCATAGGCCGCCACACGCCAGCGCAGCTCGGTGAGCGGCACCTTGTTGCCGTTCTTCAGGGTGACCTGCAAGGGGCGGTCGGCGGGGCATTGGGTGGGGGCATAGGCAAGGCGCATGTCCAAGCGGGCCAGTTGCGAGGTTTCGCGAGTGTCCTGCCAGATGACGAACAAGGCCACCAGGCCCAGCCCCCCCACGGCGGCCAGCGAAATCGGCAAGGCCTTGGCAGGGTAGCGCAGTAACAGCACCAGCCAGGTGAGGATGAGGAGAGCGCCGATGATCATGAGCCTTGCAGACCTTGGTTGCGCGAGGGTTGAAGCATCGTAGCGTGAAATGGGGCAAGGCTCAAAAGGGCAGGGGTTGGCCGGCTGTGGATTGAGGAAGGCGAGGTGGGGCTCAAGTGCCGGAGCGCGAATCAGCCCCGGGACTTCAGCCTCACATCACCGCGCAATCACTGCGACGCAGCCTTGACCGCGCCGCCACACGGCGCGGACTCGGACGTTCGCCCGTACACATCCTCGAACCGCTCGATGTCATCCTCGCCCAGGTAACTGCCCGACTGCACCTCGATGATTTCAAGCGGGATCTTGCCGGGGTTGCGCAGGCGATGCACCGACGCGATCGGAATGTAGGTCGACTGGTTTTCGGTCAGCAGGAATACCTTCTGATCGCACGTCACCTCAGCCGTACCGGATACCACGATCCAGTGCTCGGCGCGGTGATGGTGCATCTGCCAGCACCCCACATCGCTCCAGCCGGCCGACATCGGCACCACGCATGCCCGCTGGGTCTTCTCCATCACGGCATAGTCGATGGAGTTGTCCGGGCAACAGGCGAAGCTGGCTTCGTCGATGGTCAACGTGGTGCCATCCACCTGGCTGCGCTCGAGCGCCAGCAAACAGGTGTCGTAGATGTCCGGGTCGTGCTTTTTCAGCTCTTCGAGAAAGCGGCTGGCACGGAACAGGAACATGCCGCTGTTCCAGAAATACCCCCCGGCCTTGACGAACTCGATGGCCCGCTGCTCGTCTGGCTTCTCCACGAACTGCGCCACCCGCGCCACACCTTCGGGCAGCAAGGCATCCTGGCTCGAACGAATGTAGCCATAGCCGGTTTCAGGCTTGGTCGCCGGCACCCCGAACAGCACCATCTCGCCCCGCTCGGCGGCCACCGTGGCCAGGGCCAATGCCCGCTGCAGCGCCTTCTGGTCATCGATGACATGGTCGGCAGGCAGCACCAGCATCAACGCGTCACGGCCTTCGTTGACCAGTTTCATGGCGCTCATGGCCACTGCTGGCGCCGTGTTGCGCCCGAACGGTTCAAGCAGGCCTTCGAACGTACAGGGGCGCGGTCGGCACGTATGTTCATGTATACGTACAGCTGTCCGGTGTTGGGTTTGTTGTTTTAAATAACAAACCATTGAGTTTAAACACTCACGCCAGGCGCGGCCATTACGGCTGGCACGCTGGATGCGATATTTGATTGCCAGGGTTTGATGTCGAGATGCTGGCAACTTTTCAATATGGAAATTTATCTTTAGGTCATCTCTTACAACCTGCGAACAGCAAAATCGTTACGGCACCTATGAGCAGTAGGGTTGAGAGAAGTTTCGGCTTGAGATTCATTCGTATGAAGGTTTTTTCAGTATTTCGCGATGGTCATACAATTTCAAATTGATGGCACCTGTCGGTTTGGCCTCGGTGGTCAAAGGGCGAAAATGATTCGGGATATTTATATGCCAGCATGGGCGACGGGAGCGAAAAAAAACGAAAAAAACGCCCCAGGTGATGATGGCAATCTGAA
>NZ_JBJJMO010000062.1:0-25577 GCF_046231935.1 Pseudomonas sp. KCJK9111
GCGGAACAACTGTCCACAAGTAAGTGCGATTCACCACTGCTCCAAGCTTTCGTAGAAAACCGCAGCATCTTGCTCAAGATTGCCGCTCGCATCACCGGCTGCCGCTCGCGGGCCGAAGATGTGGTGCAGGATGCCTTCTTCAGGCTCGGCAGCGCTCCGCAGATCACCAGTTCGTTCAAGGCGCAGCTGAGCTATCTGTTCCAGATCGTGCGCAATCTGGCCATCGACCATTACCGCAAGCAGGCGATGGAGTTGAAATACGCCGGCAGCGAGGAAGAAGGGCTGAACGTCGTCCTGCAGAACGCCTCGCCCGAAGCCACCCACATCAACCTTGCGGCCCTGGACGACATCGCCCGCGCGCTGAACGACCTGCCGCCACGCACGCGTTATGCATTCGAAATGTACCGCCTGCATGGTGTGCCGCAGAAAGACATCGCCAAGGAGCTGGGCGTCTCCCCTACCCTGGTCAACTTCATGATTCGCGATGCGATGGTGCATTGCCGGAAGATGACGCGGTAGGAACGGCGGGAAGGTGATTGGATGACTCGGTGCGGCATTGCCGGGGCGCCGGACCGGCCCCGATGGGCCGGACCGGCGTGGCCACGGACAGGCAGTGCCCATCCGTCAATTCACTGACGTTGAGGATTGTCCTGAAGGCGATCGTCTGATCCCCTTCAGTACCCTCTCAAATCAAAGCACAACGATCAAAAAACCGCTCCCGCCCCAGAATCATCAGCGCCGCCCGCTTGTGCGGGAAGTCGAATTCCTTGTCGCAGTGAAAGCACTGGTCCTGCATGTAGCCGATCATCCGCGCATTATCGGCACGCGGCTCGGCGACAACGCGCTGGGTGCGCGGGTCGTCCAGGAACAGGTAGTGCACCAGCGCGCAGAGCCAACTGGCGACCTTATGGGGGCCGCGGTGCTGTTGTTCGCCCACCAGCATGTGGATGCCACGGTCATAATCGTCGGCCTGGTAGAACGGGGCGATGCGGTCTTCCTTGGCCCAATAGGCCTCGAAGTAGGCAAACGGCTGATCATCGAAGCAGCCGATCAGCGTGAGGGTATGGGGGTCCGCTTCGAGCTTGGCCAGGTACTCGCGGTGCTGCGCCAGGCTACCCCCTTCCTGCCAGAACGCCTCTACCCGCGGCTCGTTCTGCCAGCGGTTGAAGCGCTCAAGGTCGTGCTCGATGTCCAGGGTGCGCAGCGATACCCAACTGCCAAGCCGCGCATCGAAGCGCCGGTACACTTCGCCTCGGGGCTTGGGCGCTCGCAGCGGGTGTCGTTTACCAGCGGTGATGCGCATCTGTTGCGGGTACACCGCGGCCTGCGCATCACCCAGCCACGGCTGAGGCAACTGCCAGAACAAAGCCCGCTCGCACAAGTACTGCCCCGGTTGCTCGCCGCGCACCAACAAGCCAGAGGCCAACGCCTGGGTGGGCAGTTCATGCAGCTGCCAGGTCAACGTCTGGCAGGTGACGTGCTGGGACAACAGCCAGTAGCACGCCGCCCACAGCGCCTGGTAGGGCCGCTGCGAGCAGACGTATTCCACCTGCACCACTGGAGTGCCGTGGGTGTGCACACGCAAGGTGATCAAGGGTCGAGCTTCGAGCGACAGGCACAGCAAACCGTCGCGCTGCTCGGCGCTCAGGCTGCGCCAGCGTGGCGTGTGGGTTGTCTGCAAGGCGGCATCTGAGGGCATGGGCGATACTCGGTGACGTGAAAGGAAGGCTCACTCTGCAAGACGATGCCAGCTCCCCCGGATTTAGCCGCTGCCGTTGACGGGGCTACGGGCGCCCGGCAGTGACCGTGATGCCATAGGGTTCGAAAATGCGCGCCAGCTCGCCCTTCTCGCGCAGCGCCTGCAGCAACCCGGTGAAAGCAGTGGCTGACAACGGCCCACCTGCACGCAGCACGGCATAGTGGTGGTAGACCTGATCGATACGCCCCGATGCCGCCAGCCGGCCCTGACTGGAAGGGTTACGGGCCAGAAAGTCGGTGAGGTACGAGCGCGTCACCAGCGCGATGTCGGCGCGACCGGCCTGCACCATCAGCAGGTTGCTGTCGTGGGAGTAGGTCAAGGTAGCGTTGAAGGCTTTGCGCAGGTAGGTGGGGTCGGGATTGAACCCTGCAAAGGCATAGTGGTAGCCGTTGAACATGGCCAGGCGCTTGCCCTGCAGGTCATCCACATAGTGCGGGTCGGCCAGGCTGCTGGTACGCCCCACGAACACTTCGGCATCTTCAAGGCCCATGTCCACCACCTCGTGCGGCACCTGCGCCCAACCCCATTGCGGGTTCTCGAACACCGCCATGTCGGTGCGGCCTTGCAGCAGGTCGCCAAAGCGTCGTTGCACCGAGGTGGGCACCAGCACAAAGCGATAACGGGGTTGCGACAGGTTCAGCGCGTCGATCAACTGCGCCAGCAGGCCAGTGCCCGCACCTTGCTCGGGACGCACGGTGTACGGCGGAAAATGAGCAGCCCCAACCCTGACCTCCACCCGCTCCACGGCCCGTGCCGACGGCGCCAGCCAGCAGGCGGCAGAAATAAACAGTGCGGACAGGACCTTGAGGCCGGGCGCTAGGGTCAAAACGAACACTCATCACATGCAAGAACGGAATCCGCTTACGCTAGGCGCTTTCCGGACCCGGCACAACCGCCGGGCCGCGCTCTTTATGCCAAAGCAGGCGGCAAAATGCCAGGGGTGTCGGGTGGCAGGACTTTGGCTACGCTCAAGCAAGATTTGGAAGGGAGCCTGACATGGGCCATTGGTTGGTGATCGACCTGGAAGCGACGACAGACGACGGCGGATGGCCGATCGCGGACATGGAAGTGATTGAAATCGGCGCGAGCCTGGTGACTGGCGAAGGCCGCGAGGTCGACCATTTTCAGCGTTTCGTGCGGCCACGCAGGCGGCCTCAGCTGACGCCGTTCTGCCGCGAGCTGACCCACATCAGCCAGGCGAACGTGGACTCGGCCGCCCCCTTTACCGAGGTCTGGCCCAGTTTCGAACGGTGGCTGGCGCACCATCAGGCGCAGTTGAAGGCCTGGGTGAGCTGGGGCGACTACGACCGTGTGCAATTGCTCCAGGAATGGCGGCAACATGGCCTGGACAGCGTGCTGCGGGCTCTGCCGCACATCAACCTCAAGCAGCGTTTTGCCAAGGCCCGTCACCTGCAGCGTCCCACCGGGCTCAACAGTGCCCTGCACATGGCCGGCATGCACTTTTGCGGCCAACAGCACCGGGCCTTGGAAGACGCGCGCAACACCGCGCGCCTGCTGCCGTTGAGCCTGCCGAGCGGTTGACGGGCGGCGCCTTTCAAAGCGGATGACGGCGCCAGTGGCCTTGGGCATACTGGCCAGCCTTTTTGCCCTCTTCTGTTACTGGAGTCGCCCATGTTCAAGGTCAACGAGTACTTCAACGGCACCGTCAAGTCGATCGCTTTCACTGGCGAAGAAGGCCCGGCCACCGTCGGTGTGATGGCCCCTGGTGAATACGAGTTCGGCACGGCCAAGCGTGAAATCATGCACGTGGTCTCGGGCGCGCTGATCGTGAAGCTGCCAGGCAGCGACGCCTGGGAAACCTTCGCTGCTGGTACCCAGTTCAACGTGCCGGCCGACAGCAAGTTCCAGCTGCAAGTCAAGGTCGAAACGGCCTACCTCTGCGAGTACCGCGACTAAGCCTGCCGCAGGCCGAGTACCTTCACTCGGCCGCCACCCTCGATGAACGCGGGCCCGCTCACCGCGCATCGTCATTGCCCATTCAGAAAGCGCGCCACCTTGTCGGCCGCTGCCTGCAGGTGCTGTTCGTGACTGAACCCGGAGGCCTTCAGGGGCTTTAGGTCATGATCGCCCGTCGCCAGCCACTGCACCTCGATCGCAGGTGACAAGGTGTACCGCTCGACCGCCTCCCGATTGCCCAAGGCATCGCGCTCACCCTGTACGACCAAGGTCGGGGTCTGCAACCCGGCCAGGTGTTCGACCCGTGGCTTTTCCGGCTTGCCTGCTGCATAGAACGGATAGCCCAGGCACACCAGTGCATCGGCTCCCAGCTCGTCGGCCACCAGGCTGGCCATGCGCCCGCCCATCGACTTGCCGCCGATCGCCAATTTGCCCGCGACCCATGGTCGCACCTGTTGATACACCTCGCGCCAGCATTGCAGCAAGGCAGGCTGCGGATTGGGTGGCCTTTTGCTGCCGCCGTGCCGACGCTGGGCCATGTACGGGAACTCGAAGCGCACCACGGCTACGCCACGGGCTGCAAGCCTTTGCGCCATCTGCTCCATGAACCCGCTGTCCATCGGCGCCCCGGCGCCATGGGCAAGGATCAGGCAGGTCCGATACGGCTCACCGTACACCCCGTGTTCAGGTGTGCAGCGCAAGCCTGGGACATTTCCGACCTTGGCCCATTGATCCCCGTCAATGCAGGCATTTTGCCCATTACTCATGCTTGCCTCGCTCTATAGCCTGCCAATAACCGTGGATGGGAACCCATACATGAACACAACCAGCAGTACCGCCTATAACTACAAGGTGGTCCGCCAATTCGCCATCATGACGGTGGTGTGGGGAATCGTCGGGATGGGGCTCGGCGTCTTCATCGCCGCCCAGCTTGCCTGGCCTTTCCTGAACCTCGATCTTCCCTGGACCAGCTTCGGCCGCCTGCGCCCACTGCATACCAATGCGGTGATTTTCGCGTTTGGCGGCTGTGCGCTGTTCGCCACCTCCTATTATTCGGTGCAACGCACCTGCCAGACCACCCTGTTCGCGCCACGCCTGGCCGCGTTCACCTTCTGGGGCTGGCAACTGGTGATTCTGCTGGCTGCCATCAGCCTGCCGCTGGGTTACACCAGCTCCAAGGAATACGCCGAACTGGAATGGCCGATCGATATCCTGATCAC
The DNA here is from genome assembly GCF_046231935.1 of Pseudomonas sp. KCJK9111. NCBI lineage: Bacteria > Pseudomonadati > Pseudomonadota > Gammaproteobacteria > Pseudomonadales > Pseudomonadaceae > Pseudomonas > Pseudomonas sp. KCJK9111. The sequence continues at coordinate 4,897 of NZ_JBJJMO010000062.1, forward strand.
CATCGTGTGGGTGGCGTATGCCGTGGTGTTCTTCGGCACCCTGATGAAACGCAACACCAAGCACATCTATGTGGGCAACTGGTTCTTCGGCGGTTTCATCCTGACCGTGGCGATGCTGCACATCGTCAACAACCTGGAGCTGCCTGTCAGCCTGACCAAGTCCTACTCGGTCTACGCCGGGGCCACCGATGCCATGGTGCAGTGGTGGTACGGCCACAACGCCGTGGGCTTCTTCCTGACCGCAGGCTTCCTGGGCATGATGTACTACTACGTGCCCAAACAAGCCGAACGCCCGGTGTACTCCTATCGCCTGTCGATCGTGCACTTCTGGGCGCTGATCACCCTGTACATCTGGGCAGGCCCTCATCACCTGCACTACACCGCCCTGCCCGACTGGGCCCAATCGCTGGGCATGGTGATGTCGCTGGTGCTGCTGGCCCCAAGCTGGGGCGGCATGATCAACGGCATGATGACCCTGTCCGGCGCCTGGCACAAACTGCGCAGCGACCCCATCCTGCGCTTCTTGGTGGTGTCGCTGGCGTTCTACGGGATGTCCACCTTCGAAGGCCCGATGATGGCCATCAAGACTGTCAACGCCCTGTCCCACTATACCGACTGGACCATCGGCCACGTGCATGCTGGCGCCCTGGGCTGGGTAGCGATGATCTCCATCGGCGCCCTGTACCACACCATCCCCAAGGTCTTCGGCAAAGAGCGCATGTACAGCATCGGGCTGATCAACGCGCACTTCTGGCTGGCCACCATCGGCACCGTGCTCTACATCGCTTCGATGTGGGTCAACGGCATCGCCCAGGGCCTGATGTGGCGCGCTGTCAACAGCGACGGCACGCTCACCTACTCGTTCGTCGAAACCCTGGTGGCCAGCCACCCAGGCTTCGTCGTGCGCTTCGTCGGTGGCGCGATCTTCCTCAGCGGCATGTTCCTGATGGCCTGGAACACCTGGCGCACGGTGCGTTCGCCAGCGCTGGATACCGTCCCTGCGAACGCCCAGCTGGCTTGAGGAGACCTGCCTGATGAAACATGAAGTCATCGAGAAAAACGTCGGCCTGCTGGCCTTGCTGATGGTCTTCGCCGTCAGCATCGGCGGCCTTACCCAGATCGTCCCGTTGTTCTTCCAGGACGTAGCCAATACGCCGGTCGAGGGCATGAAGCCCTACACCGCGCTGCAACTCGAAGGCCGTGACATCTACATCCGCGAAGGCTGCGTGGGCTGCCACTCGCAGATGATCCGCCCGTTCCGCGCCGAGACCGAGCGCTATGGCCATTATTCGGTTGCCGGTGAAAGCGTGTGGGACCACCCGTTCCTGTGGGGCTCCAAGCGCACCGGGCCAGACCTGGCGCGGGTCGGCGGGCGCTATTCGGACGACTGGCACCGGGCGCACCTGTACAACCCGCGCAACGTGGTACCGGAGTCGAAGATGCCGTCGTATCCGTGGCTGGTGGCCGACCAGGTCGACAACAGCCACACCGACACCAAGATGCGCGTGCTGCGCACCCTGGGCGTGCCCTACACCGACGAAGACATTGCCGGCGCGCGCGAGGCGGTCAAGAACAAGACCGAGATGGATGCTCTGGTTGCCTACCTGCAGGTGCTGGGCACCTCGATCAAGAACAAGAGGTGAATGCGATGGAAATGGACATCGGCATGATCCGCGGCCTGGGCACCCTGGTGGTGTTGATCGCCTTCATCGGCTTGAGCCTGTGGGTATTCAACCGGCGCCGCGACCGGGACTTCGCCGAAGCGCGCCTGCTGCCCTTCGACGACGACCGCCTGCCTTCTGTCGAGCAGGCACCTGAAACCCGTGCAGCTGCGAGGAGCAAAGCACAATGACCGCCTTCTGGAGTACCTACATCAGCGTACTGACCATCGGCAGCCTGATCGGCCTGACCTGGCTGTTGCTCGGCACCCGCAAGGGCCAGAGCAACAGCACGACCGACCAGACCATGGGGCACAGCTTCGATGGCATCGAGGAATACGACAATCCGCTGCCCAAGTGGTGGTTCTGGTTGTTCGTCGGCACCCTGGTCTTTAGCGCAGGCTACCTTGTGCTGTATCCGGGCCTTGGCAACTGGAAAGGCATCCTGCCGGGCTACGAGGATGGCTGGACCGGTGTCAACGAATGGCAGAAGGAGATGGACAAGGCCGACGCCAAGTTCGGCCCGATCTTCGCCAAGTACGCCGCCATGCCCGTGGAAGAAGTGGCCAAGGATCCGCAGGCATTGAAGATGGGCAGCCGCCTGTTCGCCTCCAACTGCTCGGTTTGCCACGGGTCCGATGCCAAGGGCGCCTATGGCTTTCCCAACCTGACCGACAACGACTGGCGCTGGGGCGGTGAGCCTGAAACGATCAAGGCGTCGATCATGAACGGCCGTCACGGCGTGATGCCGGCCTGGGCCGAGGTGATCGGTGAACAGGGCGTATCGGATGTGGCAGCGTTCGTGCTGACCAACCTCGATGGGCGCAAGCTGCCCGAAGGCGTCAAGGCCGACCCGGTCAAGGGCAAGGAGCTGTTCGCGAGCAACTGCGTGGCCTGCCACGGACCTGAGGGCAAGGGCACCCCTGCCATGGGTGCGCCGGACCTGACCCACCCGCAGGCCTTCATCTATGGATCGAGCTTCGCCCAGCTGCAACAGACCATTCGTTATGGTCGCCAGGGCCAGATGCCTGCGCAAGCCGAGATCCAGGGCAATGACAAGGTGCACCTGCTGGCGGCCTACGTCTACAGCCTCTCGCAGGGCGATGCAGGCCAAGGCGTAACGGTCAAGTAACGCGCTCTTCATCTTCCTGCCCCGCCCTACAGCGCCGCATTAGCGGCGCTTTTCATTTGTGCGCCTCCAGCACCTCAGCCGGTTTGCGACACCCCACCTCACTCAAAACACGCCCTCCCGGTGCCCTGTCGCCAACTTTGGGGGCGCCCGAAAAAAGCCTGACCGTTCGATCAGAAAAAACCGAGAAACGGTACACATTACAAATATTTATTTGTGTACAATCCATGGCATCCCCCGTTCACTGCGTGCCATTGTCGAACAGGGCTGGACACGGGTCGGCGTACCAAAGTTGCGTTGCGGTAACCCAGGGGGTTTCCGATACTTATGCCGATTTCGACCAACAAGAACATAAAACCGTGGAACCTTAGAATGAGCACTGCAATCAGTTCGACTGCTTATAACTACAAGGTCGTCCGCCAGTTCGCCATCATGACGGTGGTGTGGGGGATCATCGGCATGGGCCTGGGCGTCTTCATCGCCTCGCAGCTCGTGTGGCCGCAGCTCAACCTGGACCTGCCCTGGACCAGCTTCGGCCGCCTGCGCCCGCTGCACACCAACCTGGTGATCTTCGCCTTCGGTGGCTGTGCATTGTTCGGCACCAGCTACTACGTGGTGCAGCGCACCTGCCAGGCCAGGCTGATCTCCGATCGCCTGGCGGCCTTCACCTTCTGGGGTTGGCAGGCCGTGATCGCCGGGGCCTTGGTCACGCTGCCCATGGGCTACACCACCACCAAGGAATACGCCGAACTGGAATGGCCGCTGGCGATCCTGCTGACCATTGTCTGGGTGGCCTACGGCGCGGTGTTCTTCGGCACCATCGTCAAGCGCAAGACCAAGCACATCTATGTCGGCAACTGGTTCTATGGGGCGTTCATCGTGGTCACCGCGATGCTGCACATCGTCAACCACATCTCGTTGCCGGTCAGCCTGTTCAAGTCGTATTCGGCCTATTCGGGCGCGACCGATGCCATGATCCAGTGGTGGTACGGCCACAACGCCGTCGGCTTCTTCCTGACCACGGGGTTCCTGGGCATGATGTACTACTTCGTGCCCAAGCAGGCCGAGAGGCCGATCTATTCGTACCGCCTGTCCATCGTGCATTTCTGGGCGCTGATCACCCTGTACATCTGGGCAGGCCCGCACCACTTGCACTACACCGCCCTGCCGGACTGGGCGCAGTCGCTGGGCATGGTGATGTCGATCATCCTGCTGGCCCCAAGCTGGGGCGGCATGATCAACGGCATGATGACCCTCTCCGGAGCCTGGCACAAACTGCGCACCGACCCGATCCTGCGCTTTCTGGTGGTGTCACTGGCCTTCTACGGCATGTCCACCTTCGAAGGGCCGATGATGGCCATCAAGACCGTGAACTCGCTGTCGCACTACACCGACTGGACCATCGGCCATGTGCATGCCGGGGCCTTGGGCTGGGTCGCGATGATCTCCATCGGCGCCGTGTACCACATGATCCCGCGCCTGTACGGGCGTGAGCAGATGCACAGCATCGGCCTGATCAATGCTCACTTCTGGCTGGCGACCATCGGCACCGTGTTGTACATCGCCTCGATGTGGGTCAATGGCATTACCCAGGGCCTGATGTGGCGCGCCATCAACGACGACGGCACCCTCACCTACTCGTTCGTCGAAGCCTTGCAGGCCAGCCATCCGGGCTACATCGTTCGCGCGCTGGGCGGCGCGTTCTTCGCCAGCGGCATGCTGCTGATGGCCTACAACGTCTGGCGCACCGTGCGCGCGGCCAACCCGATTCAGGCTGAAGAAGCCGCCAAGATTGCTGTCGTGGGAGCGCACTGATGAAGCACGAAGCCGTAGAGAAGAACATCGGCCTGCTGGCCTTCTTCATGGTGATCGCCGTCAGCATTGGCGGGCTCACCCAGATCGTTCCCTTGTTCTTCCAGGACGTGACCAACCAGCCGGTCGAAGGCATGAAGCCGCGCACCGCACTGGAGCTCGAAGGCCGGGACATCTACATCCGCGAAGGGTGCGTGGGTTGTCATTCGCAGATGATCCGCCCGTTCCGGGCAGAAACCGAGCGCTACGGCCATTACTCGGTCGCCGGCGAAAGCGTCTGGGACCACCCGTTCCTGTGGGGCTCGAAGCGCACCGGCCCGGACTTGGCCCGGGTCGGTGGGCGCTACTCCGATGACTGGCACCGCGCCCACCTGTACAACCCGCGCAACGTGGTGCCGGAGTCGAAAATGCCGGCCTACCCGTGGCTGGTGGAAAACACCCTCGATGGCAAGGACACGGCGCGCAAGCTCCAGGTACTGCGCACGCTCGGGGTGCCCTACACCGATGCCGACATCGCCGGCGCCCGGGATGCGGTCAAGGGCAAGACCGAAATGGACGCCCTGGTGGCGTACCTGCAAGGCCTTGGCACCCTCATCAAAAGCAAACGGTGACGGCGATGGATATTGGAATGATTCGCGGCCTGGGCACCGTGGTGGTGCTGGTGGCCTTCATCGGCCTGGCCCTGTGGGTATTCAGCCCGCGGCGCAAGAAAGACTTCGACGAAGCGACCCAACTCCCCTTTGCCGATGACCCCCAGGCCCGCCAACACGTCGAGCACGCACAAGAAAAGGCATCCAGGAGCAAGAAACCATGACAACGTTCTGGAGTGTGTACGTCACCGTTCTGACCCTGGGCACCATCTTCGCCCTGACCTGGCTGCTGCTGTCCACCCGCAAGGGCCAGCGCGAGGAAACCACCAGCGAGACCGTCGGCCATGCGTTCGACGGCATCGAGGAGTACGACAACCCGCTGCCCAAGTGGTGGTTCTGGCTGTTCGTCGGCACTATCTTCTTCGCCCTGGGCTACCTGGCCTTGTACCCGGGCCTGGGCAACTGGAAAGGCATCCTGCCCGGCTATGCGTACCTGGATAACGACAAGCAGGCCGAGTTCTCGGACGGTCAGGCCGGCTGGAGCGGTGTGCACGAATGGGAGAAGGAAATGGCCAAGGCCGACGCCCGGTTCGGGCCGATCTTCGCCAAGTTCGCAGCCATGCCCATCGAAGAGGTGGCCAAGGACCCGCAGGCCCTGAAGATGGGCGGTCGCCTGTTCGCCTCCAACTGCTCGGTCTGCCACGGCTCCGATGCCAAGGGTGCCTATGGTTTTCCCAATCTGACCGACAATGACTGGCGCTGGGGCGGCGAGCCGGAAACCATCAAGGCCTCGATCATGAACGGGCGCCACGGGGTCATGCCGGCGTGGGCCGAGGTGCTGGGCGAACAGGGCGTGGCCGATGTGGCCGCCTTCGTGCTCACCAACCTGGACGGTCGCCGCCTGCCGGAGGGCATCAATGCCGACCCAGCCAAGGGCAAGGCGATCTTCGCCAGCAGCTGCGTGGCCTGCCACGGGCCGGAGGGCAAGGGCACCCCGGCCATGGGCGCACCGAACCTGACGCACCCGCAGGCGTTCATCTACGGGTCGAGCTTTGCCCAGTTGCAGCAGACCATCCGCTACGGCCGCCAGGGGCAGATGCCGGCCCAGGCGCAGTTGCAGGGCAACGACCGGGTGCATCTGCTGGCCGCTTACGTATACAGCCTGTCGCACACGCCAGAGGCAGGCGATAAAAGCGAGTGAGGGGGTTTTGCCAGGCGAGGCGTGAACCCAGCAACCGGGTTCGTGACCCGGTTGCGCTGACCCTCTGCGCAACCGGATTGTTCAACAGGCAGGCAACAAATGCGTCACCGCCTGACCTGGATCAATTGACACTTCCCATATCACGTTTCACAAGATCAACCCAATGCGGCCAAAGGTCGCACCTCGGTCTGAACGTCTGCCAGGGGCGTATCATGGCCGCGCAGCGCTAGCAGATTGCGCGAGACTGCGGCCGGCATGTACTGGCCGCGGCATTTCTCCACTGCCGTGGGACATGATGATGAGCAAGCATATTCCGGTACATGATGTAACCCCGCCTGCCAACACAGGAAAGGATTCCGTTGACCTCTACGCCTCGCGCGAAAAAATCTACACCCGTGCCTTCACCGGCCTGTTCAGACGCCTGCGCATGGTGGGTGGTGCGGTCTTGTTCTTGCTGTATTTCGGTACCGTCTGGCTGAACTGGGGCGGGCATCAGGCGGTGTGGTGGAACCTGCCGGAACGCAAGTTCTACATTTTCGGCGCAACCATCTGGCCCCAGGACTTCATCCTGCTGTCGGGCATTCTGATCGTGGCGGCCTTTGGCCTGTTCTTCATCACCGTGTTCGCAGGCCGGGTCTGGTGCGGCTATACCTGCCCGCAGAGTGTGTGGACGTGGATCTACATGTGGTGCGAGAAGGTCACCGAAGGTGATCGCAACCAGCGAATAAAGCTGGACAAGGCGCCCATGAGCGCCAACAAGTTCGCCCGCAAGTTCGCCAAGCACAGCCTGTGGCTGCTGATCGGCTTCGTCACCGGCATGACCTTCGTCGGCTATTTCGCCCCCATCCGCGAACTGGTGGTCGAGTTCTTCACGGGCCAGGCAGACGGCTGGGCCTACTTCTGGGTCGGTTTCTTCACCCTGGCCACCTATGGCAACGCCGGCTGGCTGCGTGAGCAGGTGTGCGTGTACATGTGCCCCTACGCGCGCTTTCAGAGCGTGATGTTCGACAAGGACACGCTGATCGTGTCCTACGACCCGCGCCGAGGCGAGACCCGGGGGCCGCGCAAAAAAGACGTGGACTACAAGGCCAAGGGCCTGGGCGATTGCGTCGACTGCACCCTGTGCGTGCAGGTATGCCCCACGGGCATCGACATCCGCGATGGCCTGCAGATCGAGTGCATCGGCTGCGCCGCGTGCATCGACGCCTGCGACAGCATCATGGACAAGATGCACTACCCCAAAGGGCTGATCAGCTATACCACCGAGCACAACCTGTCCGGACAGAAGACCCACCTGCTGCGCCCTCGCCTGATCGGCTATGCCGTGGTGCTGCTGGTCATGATCATCGCCCTGGCCAGCGCCTTTGCCACCCGTTCGCTGGTAGGCCTGGATGTGAGCAAGGACCGCGTCCTGTACCGGGAGAATGCGCAGGGGCGCATCGAAAACGTGTATAGCCTCAAGGTCATGAACAAGGACCAGCGCGACCACGTCTACGTGCTCGATGCCACCGGCCTGCCCGACTTGATGCTTGATGGCTTACGGGAAATCCGCGTGGCCGCTGGCGACATCGTCAGCCTGCCCGTGCAACTGTCGGTGGCCCCGGAAAAACTGCCCTCGACCACCAACGAAATCACCTTCATCCTCAAGAGCGCCGATGACGGCGACGCCCAGGTTGAAGCCAAGAGCCGTTTCATCGGCCCGCAGATTCGCTAAGAAGGATGAACACCATGCCTGCCACCGCCGCCAGCCCCTGGTACAAGCACCTCTGGCCCTGGATCATCATCGGCATCCTGACCACCTCGGTGTGCCTGAGCCTGACCATGGTCAGCATCGCCGTGCGCAACCCGGACAACCTGGTGAACGACAACTACTACGAGGCCGGCAAGGGCATCAACCGCTCCCTGGACAGGGAGCTGCTGGCCCAGCAACTGGCGCTCAAGGCCAGCGTTCACCTGGACGACCTGACCGGTGAAGTAGACGTGCGCCTGACCGGCAGCAGCGACCCGCAGAAGCTTGAGCTGAACCTTATCTCCCCCACCCAACCGGCCATGGACCGCCGGGTGCTGCTCAGCCGTGTCGAACAGGGGCGCTATGTCGGCCAGCTGGAAGACAAGGTCGATGGCCGCCGCTTCGTCGAGCTGCTGGGCAGCGAAGGCGATCAGGTGTGGCGCCTGTTCGAAGAAGAGAAGGTTGAGCATGGCGTGACCCTGGAGCTGGGTGACGAGGCGCTGCAAGGCGCTCAACACCTGTGATCGTGCTCGCGGTCGACCTGTGCAAGGCAATGATGCGATGACCCAACCCACCCCCTGCTACCACTGCGCACTGCCCGTCCCCGCCGGTCGCGCGTTCACCGCCGTGGTTCTGGGGCAGCCCCGGGCCTTCTGCTGCCCCGGCTGCCAGGCGGTGGCCGAGTCGATCGTGGCCGGGGGCCTTGAGCACTACTACCAGCACCGCAGCGACAACAGCGCCAACCCGCAAGCCCTGCCTCGGCAGTTGCAAGATGAGTTGGCGCTATACGACCGCAGCGATGTGCAGCAGCGATTCGTGCGGCACGAGGGCGAGCTGGCCGAAGCCACGCTGTTGGTCGAAGGCGTCAGTTGCGCGGCCTGCGGCTGGCTGATCGACAAGCACCTGCGCAACCTGCCGGGGGTGGCCGAAGCGCGCCTGAACCTGTCCAATCATCGGCTGCTGCTGAGCTGGGACGATCGGCAATTGCCGCTGTCGCAGGTGCTGGCGGCGCTGCGCCGGATTGGCTACGCCGCCTACCCCTATCAGCCGGACCAGGCGGCCGAGCAGTTGAGCCGGGAAAACCGCAGTGCGTTGCGCAGGCTGGGGGTGGCCGGATTGCTGTGGTTCCAGGCGATGATGGCAACCATGGCCACGTGGCCGGAATTCAACATGGACCTGTCCGCCGAGCTGCACACCATCCTGCGCTGGGTGGCCTTGTTCCTCACCACTCCCATCGTTTTCTACAGCTGCGCGCCCTTTTTCAAGGGCGCGGCGCGTGATCTGCGCACCCGCCACCTGACCATGGACCTGTCCGTCTCGCTGGCTATTGCCCTGGCGTTCGGTGCCGGGATCTGGACGGCGGTGACCGGCAGCGGCGAGCTGTATTTCGACACGGTCGGCATGTTCGCCCTGTTTCTCCTGACCGGACGCTACCTGGAACGGCGCGCCCGCGAACGCACGGCCGCCGCGACGGCGCAGCTGGTCAACCTGTTGCCGGCATCCTGCCTGCGTGTCGACGCCCAGGGCCGCAGCGAGCGCATCCTGCTCAGTGAACTGCGCTGCGGGGACAGCGTGCAGGTGTTGCCAGGGTCGGTGATCCCGGCTGACGGGCGCATCGTGCAAGGGCGCTCGAGTGTCGATGAATCGCTGCTGACCGGCGAATACCTGCCCCAACCTCGCCAGGTGGGTGATCGGGTCACAGGTGGCACGCTGAACGTGGAAAGTGCCCTGCATGTGCAGGTGCAAGCCGTGGGCCAGGATTCGCGGTTGTCCGCCATCGTGCGCTTGCTGGAACGCGCCCAGACCGAAAAGCCGCGCCTGGCCCAGATCGCCGACCGCGCCTCCCAGGTGTTCCTGTTGTGTTCACTGCTGGCGGCCGTCGCGATTGGCGTGTGGTGGTGGCAAGTGGAGCCGCAGCGGGCGTTCTGGATCGTCCTGGCCATGCTGGTCGCGACCTGCCCCTGCGCGCTGTCGCTGGCCACCCCGACCGCGCTGACCGCGGCGACAGGCACGTTGCACAAGCTGGGCCTGCTGGTCACACGCGGTCATGTGCTGGAGGGCCTGAACCAGATCGACACGGTGATTTTCGACAAGACCGGCACGTTGACCGAAGGGCGCCTGACCTTGCGCAGCATCAGGCCGCTGGGCCGTGCAACGGCCGACACCTGCCTGGCCTGGGCCGCAGCCCTGGAAAACCGCTCCGAGCATCCCATCGCACGGGCCTTCGGTCAGGTGGCCACGCCGGCCGATGGTGTGCTGGCCGTGCCCGGTCTGGGCCTTGAGGGCGAGGTTGAAGGCCAACGCCTGCGCATAGGCCAGGCGAGCTTCGTCTGCGCTTTGAGCGGCACACCGCCGCCGGCGATACCCGAGCCACGGGGGCAGTGGCTGCTGCTGGGCGACCGCCGCGGTCCGCTGGCCTGGTTCGAGCTGGACGATCGCCTGCGCGAAGATGCCCCTGCCCTGCTCGCCGCCTGCAAGGCCTTTGGCTGGCGTACGGTGCTGTTGTCCGGAGACAGCTCGCCGATGGTCGGCGAGGTGGCCGCGCAACTGGGCATCGACGAGGCCGCTGGCGGCCTCAGGCCCGATGACAAGCTGGCGCGGCTCAAGGCCCTGCAACAGGCCGGGCACAAGGTGCTGATGCTGGGAGACGGGGTCAATGACGTGCCGGTGCTGGCAGCGGCAGACATCAGCATCGCCATGGGCAGCGCCACTGACCTGGCCAAGACCTGCGCCGACGCGGTGCTGCTTTCCAACCGGCTCCAGGCGCTGGTGCAGACGGTCTCGCTGGCGCGGCGCACTCGGCGCATCATCATCGAGAACCTGCTGTGGGCCAGCCTGTACAATGGCCTGATGCTGCCGTTCGCGGCCCTTGGCTGGATCACCCCGGTGTGGGCAGCGGTCGGCATGTCGGTCAGTTCACTGGTGGTGGTGCTCAATGCCCTGCGCCTGACCCGTATGCCTGCTGCTGCGCCTGCCCTGGCCGCGTCAGCACCTACCCCTGCGAGGAACCTGCCATGCCCGCCCTCTATGTGATGATCCCCGCAGCGCTGCTGCTGGTCGGCGTGGCCGTCTACATCTTCTTCTGGGCGGTGGACAGCGGTCAGTACGACGACCTCGAAAGCCCCGCTCACAGCATCCTCTTCGACGATCAGGATCCCCGTCACCAGGCCGCCGTCACGCCCGAACAAACGCCTGATTCCCATCCCGAGCGCCCGACGCGTGGCTGACCTGCTGCCCTTGCTGGGCTCGGCGCTGGTTCTCGGCCTGCTCGGAGGGGGTCACTGCCTGGGCATGTGCGGCGGCCTGATGGGCGCCCTGACCCTGGCCATTCCCCCGGCCCAGCGCGGCCGTCGCCTGCGGCTGCTGGTGGCTTACAACGTCGGGCGTGTGCTCAGCTATACCGTCGCGGGCCTGACGCTCGGTGTGGCGGGCTGGGCGGTGGCCAACAGCCCTGCAGTGCTGGTTTTGCGCACCGTGGCCGCCTTGCTGCTGATCGCCATGGGACTGTACCTGGCCGGTTGGTGGGGCGGACTGACCCGCATCGAGGCCATGGGTCGCGGGCTGTGGCGGCACATCCAGCCGGTGGCGTCGCGCCTGCTTCCGGTCTCTAGCCTGCCTCGTGCATTGCTGCTGGGTGCCTTGTGGGGGTGGCTGCCGTGCGGGTTGGTGTACAGCACCTTGTTGTGGGCTGCGAGCCAGGGGAACGCCTTGCACAGCGCAGCCCTGATGGCGGCATTCGGGCTGGGGACCTGGCCCGTGCTGCTGGTCACCGGGTTGGCGGCCGGGCGGGTAAACAGGGTGTTGAGACGACGCAGCGTGCGGGTGGCCGGTGGCATGCTCGTGGTGCTATTCGGCCTGTGGACACTGCCTGGGCCTCATCAACACTGGCTGATGGGCCACTGAAGCGCCAGGTGGCGCAGCATATGGCTTATGGCCACTAACCAGCCGTGACGACCGCGCATCGCCTGAGCTAGACGCAGCGCCCTCAGGCCGTTTAGCGCTTGATACAAATCAACACAGATTCCTACAGACATCCCTAGACTCCGGAACATTGCTGCTCTTTCCGGGGACCGCCCTCATGCTCGACGACCTACGTTGGGACACCGACCTGATCCGCCGCTACGATCTGGCCGGGCCACGCTACACCTCCTACCCAACCGCCGTGCAACTGCACAGCGAAGTGGGCTCGTTCGACCTGCTGCACGCCCTGCGCGAAAGCCGGCGGGCCGTGCGTCCGTTGTCGCTGTACGTGCATGTGCCGTTCTGCGCCAACATCTGCTACTACTGCGCATGCAACAAGGTCATCACCAAGGACCGGGCACGCGCTGCCCCCTACCTGCAACGCCTGGAACAGGAAATCCAGCTGGTGGCTTGCCACATGGACAGCAGGCAACGTGTGGAGCAGCTGCACTTTGGCGGCGGCACCCCAACCTTCCTGAGCCACGTAGAGCTGCGTCAACTGATGGCCACGCTGCGCCAGCACTTCAGCCTGCTCGATGACGATTCCGGCGACTATGGCATCGAAATCGACCCGCGCGAGGCGGACTGGTCGACCATGGGCCTGCTGCGTGAGCTGGGCTTCAATCGCGTCAGCCTCGGCGTGCAGGACCTGGACCCGGCCGTGCAACGCGCCGTCAACCGCCTGCAGAGCCTGGAGCAGACGCGGACCTTGATCGAGGCGGCTCGCACCCTGCAGTTCCGCTCGGTGAACCTGGACCTGATCTACGGACTGCCGCGCCAGACGCCTGAAGGGTTCGCCCGCACCGTTGAGGAAGTGATCCGCCTGCAGCCCGATCGCCTGTCGGTCTTCAACTACGCCCACCTGCCTGAACGGTTCATGCCGCAACGGCGCATCGAAGCCGGGGAGCTGCCCAGTGCAGCGGCCAAGCTGGACATGCTGCACGCCACCATCGAGCAACTGACCGCTGCCGGCTACCGCTACATCGGCATGGACCACTTCGCCCTGCCCGATGACGAACTGGCCGTCGCCCAGGAGGAAGGCACGCTCCAGCGTAACTTCCAGGGCTACACCACCCATGGGCACTGCGACCTGATCGGCCTGGGCGTGTCGGCGATCAGCCAGATCGGCGATCTGTACTGCCAGAACAGCAGCGACCTCGCCACCTACCAGGACAGCCTGTCCAACGCCCAGCTCGCCACCCAGCGTGGCCTGCTGTGCACCCCCGACGACCGCCTGCGCCGGGCGGTCATCCAGCAGCTGATCTGCCACTTCGAGCTGGACTTCGAGCCGATCGAACAAGCATTCGCCATCGATTTTCGTGGCTATTTCAACGACCTGTGGCCGGAGCTTCTGACCTTGCAGCGCGACGGCCTGATTCGCCTGGACGACAAGGGCATTCGGATCCTGCCGGCTGGGCGACTGCTGGCCCGCGCGGTGTGCATGGTCTTCGATGCCTACCTGGCCATGCACAATCGCCAACGGTTCTCCCGTGTGATCTGAGCGAGACATTTGGCCGCACTCACCACGCTCCGGCCATGTGGCTCTTGGCACACAGGCGATCGGGCAATGCGCTGGCGGGTCTGACAGGTCATCCTGCTGGTCGCGGCCACTGGCCTACACCCTATGTCGTGGGTTACCCTTACGACTTATGTGTGCTTTCCCACAAGGATCGAGTCAAATGTCCGAGCCAGTCAAACTGCGCCCACACAGCCAGGCCCATTGCAAGGATTGCAGCCTGGCCCCCCTGTGCCTGCCCCTTTCACTCAACCTGGAAGACATGGACGCACTGGACGAAATCGTCAAGCGAGGTCGCCCTCTCAAGAAAGGCGAGTTCCTGTTCCGCCAGGGGGATAATTTTGGCTCGGTCTATGCCGTACGCTCCGGCGCCCTGAAAACGTTCAGCCTGAGCGACAGCGGCGAAGAGCAGATCACCGGTTTCCACCTGCCCAGCGAGCTGGTGGGCCTGTCCGGCATGGACACCGAGGCATACCCGGTGTCGGCCCAGGCCCAGGAAACCACATCCGTTTGCGAGATTCCGTTCGAGCGCCTGGATGAGCTGTCGGTGCAGTTGCCGCAGCTGCGTCGCCAGCTGATGCGCGTGATGAGCCGCGAAATTCGCGACGATCAGCAGATGATGCTGCTGCTGTCGAAGAAGACCGCCGATGAGCGCATCGCGACGTTCCTGGTCAACCTGTCGGCGCGCTTTCGCGCCCGTGGTTATTCGGCCAACCAGTTCCGCCTGAGCATGTCGCGCAACGAGATGGGCAACTACCTGGGTCTGGCGGTGGAAACCGTGTCGCGCGTGTTCACCCGCTTCCAGCAGAATGGCCTGCTGCGCGCCGAAGGCAAGGAAGTGCATATCCTCGACCCGATCCAGCTTTGCGCGCTGGCCGGTGGGGCAATGGAGGCCTGAGGGCTGCATTAGCAGGTATACTGGGCCATTCGTTTTCCCAGGATACCTGCAACAATGCACAGCGACGCCTTCGACCTCAAAGCCCTGATCCGTCCGGTAGTGGACTTCCCCAAGCCGGGCGTGATCTTCCGCGACATCACCCCACTGTTCCAGTCGCCGCGCGGGCTGCGCTATGTGGCCGATCAGTTCATCGAGCGCTATGTCGAGGCCGAGTTCAGCCACATCGGCGCCATGGACGCGCGTGGTTTTCTGATCGGCTCGATCATCGCCCACCAGTTGAACAAACCCCTGATCCTGTTCCGCAAGCAAGGCAAGCTGCCCGCTGACGTGCTCAGCGAGGGGTACCAGACCGAGTACGGCGAAGCCTTCCTGGAAGTGCATGCCGACAGCCTGTGCGAGGGCGACTCGGTACTGATCTTCGACGACCTGATCGCCACCGGCGGTACGCTCCTGGCCGCCGCCAACCTGGTGCGCCGTACGGGTGCGCAGGTGTTCGAAGCGGCAGCCATCATCGACCTCCCCGAACTGGACGGCTCGCGCCGCTTGCAGGCGGCGGGCGTACCGACCTTCTGCCTGACCGAGTTTTCCCTCAGCGAGCGCTGAGGGAGGACGGATGGGCGGCGATGGGGTGTGGGATCAGCTTCGCCGCTGGAACCCCTATGTCACGGCACTGCCAGTCGAACCTGATCGCTGCCTCAGAGCGAAATAGGACGACGCCCTGCAAAGGCATGGGCCAGCGTGCCGCCGTCCACCAACTCCAGCTCGCCGCCCAAGGGCACGCCATGGGCGATACGCGAGGCGACCAGACCCTTTTCAGCCAGCAACTGGGCAATGTAGTGGGCCGTGGCTTCGCCTTCCACCGTGGGGTTGGTGGCAAGAATGACTTCGGTGAAGGTGCCCTGCTCCTGGATGCGTGCCATCAGCTGGGGAATGCCGATCGCCTCCGGGCCCAGTCCGTCGAGCGGCGACAGATGCCCCTTGAGCACGAAATAGCGCCCGCGATAGCCAGCCTGCTCGACGGCATAGACATCCGTCGGGCCTTCGACCACGCACAGTTGCGTGTCGTCACGCCGTGGGTCGGCGCACTGGGGGCAGAGGTCCTGTTCGGTCAGGGTGCGGCATTGACGGCAATGTCCTACCCCTTCCATGGCCTGGGTCAGCGCCTGGGCGAGCCGCAGCCCCCCGCTGCGGTCACGCTCCAGCAATTGCAGGGCCATGCGCTGTGCCGTTTTCTGGCCAACGCCGGGCAGAATGCGCAAGCCGTCGATCAGCTGGCGGATGAGAGGACTGAAGCTCATGGGAAACGCCTGACAAGTCATTAAGAGGCGGTTTATACCCACCATGGGGAGTGGCGTCAAATCGGCACGGCGGCCATAAAAAAACCGTCGCTGTTACCAGCGACGGTTCGTCGGCGCGCAAATGCTCAGAACGGCATCTTGAAGCCTGGCGGCAGTTGCATGCCAGCGGTCATGCCGCCCATCTTTTCCTGGCTGCTCTGTTCGATCTTGCGCACGGCATCGTTCAGGGCTGCAGCGATCAGGTCTTCGAGCACTTCCTTGTCGTCTTCTTCGGTCGACATCAGGCTCTGGTCGATGCTCACGCGCTTGACGTCGTGGCGGCCGGTCATCACCACGCTGACCAGACCACCGCCGGACTGGCCGGTGACTTCTGCGTTGGCCAGCTCTTCCTGCATTTTCTGCATCTTTTCCTGCATCTGCTGGGCCTGCTTCATCAGGCCGGCCATGCCACCTTTCATCATGGGGAATACCTCGATTGGGTCATGTGATGCGGCCTGGCACTAGGCTGGCCGCATGGTTATCCGTTACTGGCCCTGACTGGCCAGGGCCTCTACAGGCTCAATAGTATCGTGCCGCACCTTGGCGCCAAACAGCTTGATCATCTGCTGGATCAGCGGGTCGTGCTCGATCGACGCCTCGGCTTCATGCTGGCGTTCAAGGCGCTTGCGAGCCGCGGCCTGGGCTGGCGTCTCCTGTTCGGGCCGGATCAGCTCGATGCGCAGGTTCAACGAACGCCCCAGGTGCTGGTTGAGCGCCTCGTTCAGGCGCCTTTGCTGGGTGGCGTTGAACAACGCGCCTTGCCCCGGGTCCAGGTGCAGGAGCCAGTCATCACCGTCGGCGGCGATCAACGTGCAGTTGGCCGCGATGTTGCCCGTCATACCAGAGACAGGCAACTGCGGGAACAATTCCAGCCATTGCAAGGCCAGCCCGGTCGCCGGCTTGGCAGCGGGCAGTGGCTCGGCGGCGACCTGGGGCTGCTCCTGGACGTGCTCGGCCAGCTCGTCGAGGTAGCTGAAGCCCACCGGATCGCTTTCGCCAGCGTAGTAGTCTTCGTCGAGCGGCGGCTCATCGTCGCGGTCCATGCCCACCGACGCGTACGCACCTGGATCGAACGGGGGCACGTCATCGTGGGCTGGCGCCTGTTGGGCAGGCGCAGGTTTTGCAGCAGCGGGAGCTGGAGCCGGCTGGGGCTCCGGCACGGCCGGTGCGGCAGGCTCTTCCCATGGCAGATCGACAACCGGCGCAATGGGCTCAGGCACCGAGATGGCGGTGATTTCCGCCTCGAGTTCGCGGTCACGCTCAGCTTCGGGTTCATGGTCGGCCGTTGCTGGCGCAGGCACCTCGATCACGGGCGCTGACGGCGCCGACGCAACCGGTTCGCTTACCGGTTGGGCAACCGC
This sequence comes from Pseudomonas sp. KCJK9111, assembly GCF_046231935.1. NCBI lineage: Bacteria > Pseudomonadati > Pseudomonadota > Gammaproteobacteria > Pseudomonadales > Pseudomonadaceae > Pseudomonas > Pseudomonas sp. KCJK9111. The sequence goes on from NZ_JBJJMO010000062.1 coordinate 22,088, forward strand.
TGCCGGGGGCGCCACCGGCTCGACGGAATCAGCTGTGGCCTGGCTGATCCCCACTGGCTTTAGCACCGGCCTCGGGGCCCCGTCCGCATCGGCCGGGCGGAACGCCAGCATGCGCAGCAGTACCATTTCGAAGCCACCACGTGGGTCGGGCGCCAAGGGCAGGTCACGCCGCCCTATCAGGCCCATCTGGTAATAGAACTGTACGTCTTCGGCCGGCAAGGCAGCAGCCAGGGCCAGCACGCGCTCCCGGTCACCCTGGCCGTTGTCCACCGCCTCGGGCAAGGCTTGGGCAATGGCCACACGGTGCAGCACGTTGAGCATTTCGGCCAGCACCCCGGCCCAGTCAGGGCCCTGCTCGGCCAGGTTGCGCACGGCTTCGAGCAGTGCGCGTGCATCCCCTTCGAGCAATGCCTGCAGCACCCCGTATACCTGGCCATGGTCCAGGCTGCCGAGCATGGCGCGCACATCGGCGGCCAGCACCTTGCCTTCACCGAAGGCGATGGCCTGGTCGGTCAGGCTCATGGCATCGCGCATCGAGCCGTCGGCCGCACGGCCGAGCAACCACAGCGCATCGGCTTCGAACGGCACGTTCTCGGCCTCGAGAACGTGGCTCAGGTGCTCGACCACACGCTCCGGGCTCATGTTCTTCAAGGAGAACTGAAGGCAGCGCGACAGAATGGTAGCCGGCAGTTTCTGCGGGTCGGTGGTGGCGAGGATGAACTTGACGTAGGGCGGTGGTTCTTCCAGCGTCTTGAGCAACGCGTTGAAGGAATGGGTCGAGAGCATGTGCACTTCGTCGATCAGGTAGACCTTGAAGCGACCACGGCTCGGCGCGTACTGGACATTGTCCAGCAGCTCGCGGGTATCCTCGACCTTGGTACGGCTGGCGGCGTCGATCTCGATCAGGTCGACGAAACGCCCTTCATCGATTTCCCGGCAGACCGAGCAGGTACCGCAGGGCGTGGAGGTAATGCCGGTTTCGCAGTTCAGGCATTTGGCGATGATGCGCGCGATGGTAGTCTTGCCTACACCGCGCGTGCCGGTGAACAGGTAGGCATGGTGCAGGCGCTGGTTGTCCAGCGCGTTGATCAAGGCCTTGAGCACATGGGCCTGGCCGACCATTTCGCGAAACGAGCGCGGACGCCATTTACGTGCAAGAACCTGATAACTCATCGAAAAACCATCGTAGCCTGATCGAGCGGAAGATCGCTAATGCTAGCGGAGCGGGGGCAAAATTGCACTGCCTGACTGGCCGGGCGCGACGATGGACAGCGGATCATGGAGGACCTGCGGTGCGGACCCTGCTGACGTTGCTTCTTTTCTGGTCGGCGCACAGCCTGGCTGAACAGCCAGTACTGCGTTTTTCGGTGGCCGAGAGCTGGAGCATGCCACTGATTCGCATCGAGAACGGCCAGCCGGTCGAGGGCCTGTTGTTCGATGTGATGCAGGCAGCCGCTGCGCAAGCCGGCGCGCGCGCCGAATATCATGTGATGGCTCGAATGCGCCTCGAGGAGGCGATGAACCAGGGTGATATCGATGTACGTTGCTATGTCAGCGATCAGTGGCTGATGGCGCGGCCGAAGGACTTCATCTGGAGCGTGCCGCTGATTCACCAGCGCGATGTGCTGGTAGGCCGCATAGGCGAAGGCGGCCCGATTTCGCCGCAACGGTTGTCACCCCAGCCCATCGGCACCGTCCTGGGCTACACCTACACCACGCTTGAACCCCTGCTGGCGGCACACCGCCTCTACCGGGAGGATAGCCGCAGCCAGGAGCTGGCCCTGCAGAAGCTGCAAGCGGGACGGTACCGGTATGCCGTCAGCAACCAACTGTCACTGCGGTGGTTCAACCAGCAGCGCCATGCGCAACTGCAGCCACTGGCGGTGCTGGACGAACAGGACCTGGGCTGCCTGGTACGCAACGACCCTGACATCCCCGCCCAAGCGCTTCTGCGCGCATTGGTGCGCCTCAAGCAGAGCGGGGAGATGGAGCGCATGCCGCAACGCTACGGCAGCACCGAAGAGCCCCAACCCGCCGGGACGGGCACCTGACGCCTACAGCGCCAAGGCCGTCACGTACATCCCGATACCGAATACCAGGTGGTTCACCAGACTCTTGAACCGCGCGCGCCAGGGGCTGGGCGTGCGTGAAGCAAAAAAGCCCATGCCCATGGCAGGCTGCATCAGGCACAGCGGCGCCAGTACCGTACCTGCGCCCACGGCCAATGCCGGCCACAGGGTCGGGGCGCTCAGCCAGGGGGTGCCCGCCGTGATGACCAGCAGCATCGCAAACGCCACGCCAATGACGTAGTGCAGCGTCCAGCCCAAGATCCGCTCATGCTTGATGGGCGGGGCCTGACGGATTGCCTGGTGGCGCCAGCGCCCTCGCAGTGCATGCCCCGCCCAGCGACCCACCAAGGCGTAATCGAGCGTGCTAACGCCCAGGCGCCTGGAGACCGCCGACCAGCCGTCCATGACCAGTGTAGCCCCGACGCCGATGCCTATTGCTGCAATCCACTGTTCGCTGATGCCCATGACGCTCCCTCTGATTTGACGTTGTCGGATACGCCGGTCAGCATGCAAGTTAAAGTCAACTTCAAGTCAAGGGCTTGTACATGGACATTGCCGATGTGGCGAGGCGCACGGGCGTGCCGTCTTCAACGCTGCGTTATTACCAGAAGAAGGGACTGCTCACGGCGCGTGGCGAGCCCGGCCAACGCCGGCAGTTTTCGGCTGACGTGGCGCAAAGGCTCGCATTGATAGCGCTGGGCCAGGCGGCCGGTTTTTCGCTGGACGAAATCAGCACCCTGCTGGTGGACATGAAGGTCGACCGGGCACAGCTGCTGGCCAAGGCCGATGAGCTAGACAGCCAGATCAAGACATTGCAGGCCATGAGCAAGGGCTTACGCCATGCGGCTGAGTGCCCTGCGGACGATCACCTGGCCTGCCCGCGGTTTCGCCGGTTGATGGCAGTGGCCTCAGCACGATCAGCACATCCGAATGTAGTGCGCCGTTTGAACGCTGTGGTACCTGCCCTATAACGAGTGCCCCCTATGGGATGATATGGCCGCTGCTACAGCCAACGCCTAGAGCTGCTGCAGATGAACCAGACTGCCTTGAGGGCAGCCATCGAAAAAGTAAGCACATGAATCAAGCAGCGTGGGTCTGTAAATGCCCACGAAAGCACCATGACGTGCTTACAGGCACTTGATGCCAACTAGGATGCCATCGCCTCAGCGATTGAAAGACTTCGCACGTAGCCGCCTTTAGGCGGCTTTTTGCTGTCTTAGATATTCTGAAATCGTACGGTGCGATTCGTAGTGGGCCAGCCAGTAGCATTAAGCACTGAACCACACTGGACTAGTTCGCAGCAAAATTGCTGGCAACTGCCCTCCAGATGATTCGAAACTGAACCATCTGCACCTGATAATCCCGTCCCGGCTCACAGGCGATATTCGCTGTAGGTGAGTGACAAATCAGAAGTTATTGGC
>NZ_JBJJMO010000063.1:0-24240 GCF_046231935.1 Pseudomonas sp. KCJK9111
GATCGAATACAGCAAAGACGGCCAGAAAGGCTTTCTGAAATCGGCAGAAGACGTTAAGAATCCAAGCCTCAAAGCCTTCCTGACCGAGCGCGCCGCTGGTTGTGGCCAAGCTGTTTCGGAGCTTCAGGCCGAGGTCCGTCACTTGGGCGGTGACCCGGAGACTTCCACCAGCTTCACCGGTGACCTGCACCGTGCCTGGATCGAAATCAAGACAGCCTTCACCAGTCACGATGACGAAGCGGTGATGAACGAGACCGAGCGTGGCCAGGATTATGCCCTCAAGGCATACCGTGAAGCGCGTGAAAAGCTCACCAAACTCAACGTTCCTGCTGCTGCCAACAGCCTGGTGCTGGTTGATCGTCAGCTGCAAGGCGTGCAGAAAAACCACGATGAAGTAAAAGCACTGCGTGACAAGGTCCGCGCCCAGTCCTAAGTGACCGGGCCTTCTACCCGATTGCGGCCCTTGGCCTTGGCCCGGTAGAGCGCTTCATCCGCACCACCCAGCATGGCTGCAAGGCCCTGCTGGGTGTTTGCGCTGAGGCTGCCAATGCCGATGCTCACCGTGACCGGCTGGGTGTCGTCGCCGAAAGGAGCGAGTCGCTCGACACTACGGCATATCCGTTCTGCCAGCAGCCGTGCACCTTGCGCGTCGGTTTCTGGCAGTACCACCTGAAATTCCTCCCCGCCATACCGAGCAGCCAGATCGGCCGGCCGACGGATGCAGGCCTCGATGGCCTTGGCCACCTCGCGCAGTGCGTGATCACCGCCCGCATGGCCGTGGCGCTGATTGAACGCCTTGAAATGGTCCACATCCACCATCAGCACCGTCAGTGGCTGGCGGGTACGCTCGGCACGTGCCCATTCCTGGCGCAGCATTTGATCCAGGTGCCGGCGATTGGCCAGGCCGGTCAGGCTGTCGGTCGCGGCCAAGGTCGCCAGGCGCTGCTCAGCCTGGTAACGGCGACGCAGCTCCCGGCCGAGCAGCCAGGTCAACCAGATGATCCCTGCACACAGCAGCCCGGTGGCGACGCTGACCAGCAGCGCCGTGCGGCGCCAGGACGCGAACACCTCGTCGGTGGCATGCACCACCAGCACGATCAGCGGCAGGTCGCCCACCCGGGCAAAGGTATACATGCGCTTGCTGTTATCCCCGGCTGAGGCCGCGACGAAGCTGCCACTTTGTTGCCCGAGTATCCGCTGGAAATTGGGCTTGCCGGCGTACTGGCTGCCGACCGACGGATCAGAGGGGCCCATAGGTTGGCGGGCCAGCAGCTGGCCGTCGACGTTGAACAGGTTCACGCTGCTGTGGGCGCCGATATCCAGGCGTTTGAACAGATCGGTGACATAGCCAAGGCGCAGTGCGCCGGCCGCAATCCCGGCGAAATTGCCGTTCGGGTCGGTAATGCGCCGGCTGAAGCTGATGCACCAGTCCAGGTCGCCCAACCGGGCCTTGAACGGCGGCCCCACCAGCAGGGCGGTGTTTGGGTTGTGCAAGTGGGTCTGGAACACGCCCGTGTCCCGGAAGTTGGCCTTGCGCGGTACGCTGCTGGTCGAATCACCTACCACGTCACCATTGCTGTTCAGCCACAGTACATCCCCGCGTTTGCGGTCGGCGAAGGTGTCATCGAACAGCAGCCGTTGGCGCAGGGGGCCGGGTACCGAGGGCAGCTCCTTGCGGCCTACCGCCCAGATCAACCCTTGAAGGGCCTGATCATAAAGCTCGACATTGCGCAGAATGTCACTTTCGATCAATTGCACGATGTTGTTGGCCGAGCGTACGGCCGACTGCTCAACGCTGTCACGCTCGCGCATCAGCAAGTAGCTGACGATGGCCACGATGGCGAGCACGGCCAGGCAACTGCCCAGCACGAGAGCCAGTTCAGGGTGCGACCGGGAAGAGACAAGGCGTAACGGTGAGGTAGGCATGGTCGCGACTGCTGGGGGCCATTTGCGGCGGCGACATTCTAGGCAAGTGGTGATTGTCGGACAAGTTCGCCCGACAGAATCACCGTGCGGCAGGGATCACCCTGCCGCACGGATTAGCCAGTGGCTGCACCAGGCTGTCAGAACACGTTCAGGGGGTAGTCGACGATGACGCGCACTTCGTCGTTGTTGCTGTTGCCGTCGATCGAGGCGTAGCCTTGACCGCCGCGGTGCGTGGCGTAACGGACCAGCACCGAGAGGTCTTTGAGGTCGCCTTCCTGGAACACGTACTTGACGTCCAGGTCGCGTTCCCAGTGCTGGGCCTGCTTGCCATCAGCCCGGTAGTAGTCGTAGTGGCTGTTGTCCTGGGCAGCCTTGGTCAGGTCGGCCTTGCCCCGCGAGTACGACAGCGATGCGCTCAGGCCAGGCAGGTCGAGGCCGGCGAAGTCATACCCGTACTGAAGTTTCCAGGACCGCTCGTTCGGCGCGTTGAAGTCCGAATACATGCGCGAGTTGTCCAGGTAGACGCTGTCTCCGAGGTTGATGTAGTCGAACGGCGTATCGCCGTTAACCCGCTGATAGGCGGCGGTCACGGTATGAGCGCCTGCATTGAGGGTCAGGTGCAGGCTGTAGGTGTTGTTGTCGATGCTGCCCAGCAAGGCCCGGCCTGTGTCTTGCGTATGGTAGAAGTGGGCGCCAGGGTTGAGGCTGACCTGCTCGTTGACCACATAGGTGTAGTCGAAGTCGGCGTAGTACTGGTTCCAGATGTCCTTGAGTTCAGCCGCATACACGCTGGTCGTGATGTTGGGTGTACCGCTCCAGGCTGCGCCCGCCCAGCTCAGGTGCTTGCTCTTGTCGCGCTCATCCAGTGAGCCGTAGTAGGTGTCGATACGGCGATGGCCGCTTTGGTTGTAGGGCTTGGTGAAACTGACCTTGCCACCCTCAAGCAGCAGCCCTTCGACGCTGGTGTTGGTCAGGCTGATACCCCGGAACGTCTGCGGCAGCATGCGGGTTTCGCCACCGGCGATCACGGGGTTGGTCAGAAACAGATCACCGGCCTTGAACTCGGTGTCCAGCGCCTTGAGCTTGAGCGCCGCGCCTGCGGTGGAAAACGAATGCGGGGCTGCCCCCAGTTCACCGTCGATTTTCACATGGGTCGGCAGGATGCTGGTGCCTGCATGGCCACCTCCACCGTCGAGCTTTACCCCCAGCATGGCGTGCGCGTCCAGACCGAAACCGACAGTGCCTGGTGTGTAACCGGATTCGAAGCGCGCCACTGCCCCTTGACCCCATTCCCGCGTATCGCGTGCACCGTGATTGTGGGTATCGCGGTTGAAATAAGCATTGCGCAGGTGCAGGTTCAACGACGATCCCTCGACGAAACCCTCGGCGTTGTCATCGGTGGCCTGAGCCGTGACGGGAATACTTGCACTGAGCGCAATGAAAAGCGGGGTGAAGCGAAACGCGAAAGACACCGGTATAGACTCCTTGATCGGTAGGCGGGGCAGTGCTTGTTATAAAGGGATGGTCATGCTTGGCGCATGACAAACTGCCAGGAAAAAACACAGCGCATACGAAAAAAAGCCGCTGATAGGGCAGCGGCTTTTAGAGGCTAACATATTGAAACAGATGAATCCCATGGCGCTTGTTGAACGCGCCGAGGCGTAGGCTCAGCTGTCGGCGTCGGTATCGACAACCGCTTTGGACGCTGTCTGCGGCGAGCCTTTGACGGTGTCGGCATGCTGTGTGGCCACTGTTTCACGGGCCTCCTGATGGGCCGCCGCAAACTCGGCGTTGCGGGCCACGAATGCAGGCGACTCTTCGGCCATGGCCAAGGGGGACAACAACAGGGACGACAGGACGAACACGCTGGCAATACCCATACTGTTGGACATTTCTAACTACCTTCTTGCGGTGCAAGTGCTAATGAGGACAGGGGTAAAGTTAGTCGTGTGGAGTCAGTTTAAACAGAGCGAAGTTGGATAAGCACTGTTGCGTAAAAGGTAAGTATCAGGGCTGGAATGGCGGGGATTTTCTTTGAAATGCCCGGTTTAGAGCCTTGCAGGGAATAGTGAGGGCCGAGGTTCAGAGTGGGCGTTAGGGGGCTCACATTCAGACGGTTACCGGACGTGGTCGGAGCACACGCTTGCCTCGGCCAGAACGGCCACGAAGGTGGCAGCTTCAGGTGCTCAGCTTCGCAGCTCACATTGCCGGGGCCGCAAAGCGGCCCCGCCCCTAGAACCCGATAAACGCGTAATAAACCGGTGGCTGGTCGGTCACCTGTACCCCATGCGCCTGTAACTGTGCCTGCAATGCCGCATCCTCGACATGCAGAACCCATGATCCCCAGGTGTCCTGGGGCTGCTCTGCAAGAGCTGTGGCAAACGCCTGCATGTCAGGCAAGTAGGCAGTAAAGCCGTTGCCTTTAAGCGCGCTAGTCGTCATGCCCAGTGCATGGCAGACCGCCACCTTGGCCGCGATGTCTTCCCTGTCTGCCTGCCGAGAGGCCTGCACCAACGCCTGCAACTGGGCATCGACCAACTGCGTGCCGTGGATCAGCTCAGGCCCCTGTTGCCAGGCCTCAGGCGGGCAATCCTTGCCCTCGGGCCGCAAGGGGATGTGCGGGTTGATTTCAACCGGATAGATCCTGCACACCAGTGGGCGCTGGTCGTAAATGGCGCACAGGTCGTTGTCGTCCAGATAGCGGCAGCGGCCAGGGTTGAAGGCCGCGAAGGTTACCGACACCCGGATCTGGCCGTCGGCACTGGGCACGGCGTGAGAGCGCAACAGCACATGTTCGCGTTGCTCAGGAGGCATGCCAGGGCCGTCGACGACGAATGCCTCTATCAGCACGATTACCTGCCCACCGTCGCGGGCCCAGCGCTGCGACTCGACTAGGGTCAGGGGCACATGGTGGCCGCTGCAGCACTTGCCGCAGCCGGTGCAGGCGAAACGCAGGCTATCGCTCACTTGGTTTGCGGGCTCCATTCACTTACATACGCCCGCTGCTGCTTGCGGTCATACAGGCACAACTCGGTACCGGTCCGCTGCTTCATGTGCTTTTGCGGGTACACGCCTTCGACCAGCAGGGCGCTCATGCCGGTCTGGTCGTCGAACTCGGCGGGCTTGCCGCGAGCATGGGCGTCCTTGAACTGGCTGGCAGCCAGGCAGGCCTTGAGCATCTGCTGACGGTGCTCGTTCCAGGCCTGGCTACTGGAGGCCTGGACGAGGCCGCTGAACAGGGCGCAACTGATCAGGATTAGGCTGATACGTTTCATGCGTGGCTTCCTGCTGGTTGCGAGAGGGTCTGGAAGTATGCCCCAGTCAGTCCGAGGGGCAAACCCGCAGCCGTGCTGGCAGGTCAGCGCTCAGCGAAGACCACGGCCCGCGCCGCCACCACCAGGCAGTCGGTCAACTCGGGGGACGAGAACTTGGTCAAGATGGCGTTGGCCCCGGCCTGGGTCGCCTTTTCGCTGCTCATGGCGCTGTCCAGCGAGGTGTGCAGCAGCACGTACACGTGCTGAAAATCGGGGCTCTCGCGCAGGCTGCGGGTGAAGGCATAGCCGTCCATCTCGCTCATCTCGATGTCCGAGACGATGACATTGATCTCCTGCGCCGTGCCTTGCAGCTCCAGCAGAATGCCGATGGCGTCCTTGGCACTGCGGGCGGTACGGCACTCGATCCCCAGGTTGCGCAGGGTATGCACCGACTGTTGCAGGGCGACGTTGCTGTCGTCGACCACCAGGATGTTGGCGGCGGCCAGCAGGCTGGCGTCCTCGACGCTCAGGCCACTGGCGGGCGATTCGACGGGTGCCGGGGCGATGCCGTGAATGACCTTCTCGATGTCGAGCACCTGCACCAAGGTGTTGTCCACACGGGTGACGCCGGTGATGAACGACTGTTTGCCCGCACCGTAAGGCGGCGGTTTGATGTCGGTGCTCAGGCAGTGCACGATGCGGCTGACCGCCTGAACATGCAGGCCCTGGCGCGAGCGGCTGATCTCGGTGACGATCAAGCACCCTGCGTTGGGGTCGGCCAGCGGTCGCTCGCCAATGGCGCGGGACAGGTCGATGACCGACAGCGGGTGCCCGCGCAGGGTCGCTACGCCTTTGACATGGGGGTGGGACTCGGGAAGCTTGGTCAGCGCCGGGCACGGAATGATTTCGCTGACCTTGAGCAGGTTGATTGCCATCAGCTTGCCGCTGCGCAGGGTGAACAACAGCAGGGACAACGCGTCCGCGCGGGCATTTTGCTTGGCCATGGTGACCTTCGGTGGGGAACAGGGGATAACAGGTTATCGGCCTGTTCCGTCAAGGCTTTAGGGGCGCCTGCGCTAACGTTCGCGCAAGGCTTCCTTGGCCCGGTTGAGGGGTTTGATGAGGTAGTCGAGTATGGTCTTCTCCCCGGTGCGAATATCCACCGTGGCGATCATTCCCGGCACGATCGCAAACTGCTTGCCGGCCTTGTTCTGCAGGCTGTCCTGTTCGGTACGAATGAACACCCGGTAATAATAGATTTCAGGTTTGACCTCGTCCTGCAGGGTATCCGGCGAAATCCCCACCACCTTGCCGTCCAAGCCGCCATACACCGAGTAGTCGTAGGCGCTGATCTTCACTTTCGCGGCCTGGTCGGGGTGAATGAAGGCAATGTCCCGTGGCGCGATGCGGGTTTCGATCAGCAGGCGTTCATCCATCGGCACGATCTTCATCACCTGGCCGCCGGGCTGCACCACACCGCCCAGGGTGTTGACCTCGATGTCCTTGACGATACCTCGCACAGGCGAGCGCAGGGTCAGGCGCGTCAGTGAGTCGCTGCGGCCACGAATCACCTCCGACAGGCTGTCGGCCTCGGCACTGGCCTTGGCCAGCTCTTCTCTGGCTCGCACCAGGTACTCCGAGCGCGCCTCGGTGGCCTTGAGCTCCAGTTCCGAGCGTTGACGGTTCAGGCGGATGACCTCGACGCGGCTGGAGGCGCCCATCTTCGCCAGGTTTTCGGTGATCTTGAGCTCGCTGCGCACCAGCCGCAGCGAGTCTTCGATACCGGCCAATGTCTGCTCAAGGCCACGGCGGCGGGTGGTGTACAGCGCCGTCTCCGCCTCGATCAGCTCGGGCGAATCGCGCAGGCTGGCCGGGAATTTCAGCGGCTTGCCCGTGACCTCTGCCTGCAGCCGCGCCTGGCTGGCCTTGGCCGCGCGGTACTTGGCTTCGCTTTCGCCCACGCTCGATGATGTCTTGGTCGGGTCAAGCTGGGCCAGGACCTGGCCGCGCTCGACAAGATCACCCTCGGCCACGCTCATCTGCGCGACGATGCCTCCTTCGAACGACTGGATCACCTGTTCGCGGGAACTGGGGATGACCTTGCCCGTGCCGGTGGACACCTCGGTCACCTCGAACCAGGCAGCCCAAGCCAGGAATGCCGCCAGCATCACCGCGCACAGGGTGATCAGGCGCCCGGCCCGAAACACCGCCTGGTCATCCTGACCATCGAGATAAGAGGCGGGAAGTTCATGGTTGCTCATGCCTGCACTCCTTGCAGTTTGGCCAATGCGGCGTCGCGCGCGTCGTCGATCACGATACGGCCGCCGTCGAGCACCAGGATGCGGTCCACCCGTTGCAGCACGCTCAACCGGTGGGTGGCGATCACCAGGGTGCGGCCCTGGCAGAAGCGGTCCAGGTTATCCAGCAACCGGCGCTCGGTAATGTCATCGAGCGAAGCAGTAGGTTCGTCCAGCAGCAGCACCTGCGGCTGGCGCACCAGCAACCGCGACAGCACCAGGGCCTGGCGCTGCCCACCGGACAGGCCCAGGCCGCCTTCGAGGATCAGGTGATCCATGCCTTTGGGCAGGCGCCGCACGAAATCCAGCGCACCAGTGGCCGACAGCGCCGCCACCAGCTCCTGATCGCTGGCCTGGCCGGCGCCCAGGGTCAGGTTCTCGCGCAGGGTGCCGTGGAACAGCCTGGCGTACTGGGCCAGCAAACCTACGTCACGGCGCAGGTCGGCCGGGTCCAGGTGCGCCATGGCGATACCGTCCAGGCTCACCTCGCCCTGCATCAGGTCCATGCTGCCGGCCAGCGCCTGCAGCAACGTCGACTTGCCAGCGCCGTTGCGGCCAAGCACGGCAATGCGCTCGCCCGGACGAATGTCCAGCTGCGCGATGTTGAGCACAGGCGGCGCTTCTTCGCTGTAGCGGAAGGTGGCCTGGCGCAAGCGGTATTCACCGCGCAGGGCAGGCATGTGCACCCTTGCCTCGCCTTCGGGATGGTCCACTGGCGATTGCATCAGCTTGTCCAGCCCTTGCAGGGCCACCTTGGCCTGCTGCCATCGGGTCAGGACATGGGTCAGCTGGGCCAGCGGCGCCATCATGCGCGAGGCCAGCATGGAGGCGGCCACCAGGCTGCCGGTGGTCAGGTCGCCGGCGATCACCATGGGCGCACCGATCACGATGACCACGGCGAACACGGCCCCTTGCACATTCTGCGTCCAGGCCACCAGCCCGTTGGTGAGGGTGCGCAGGCGCAGGTTGGTGTGGGCGCAGGCGGCGTTGTACTGGTTCCATTGCCGCTCGAAACGCGCTTCGGCTTGCAGGGCCTTGATCTCGTCCAGGCCTTGGATGCTCTCGACCAGCATGGCGTTGCGCAACGAGGACTCGCGCATCGAGGCATTGGCCAACCGTGCCAGGCGCCGCTGCGCGAGCAGGCCCGGCACCACCATCGCCACCAGGGCTACGATCGGCACGAACACCAGCACGCCGCCGATCAGCCAGAACACGAACAGGAACAGCAGGAAGAAGGGCAGGTCGGCCAGTGCCGTCGCGGTGCTGGAGGTGATCAGGTCGCGGATGGACTCCAGCTCGCGCAACTGCGAAATGAACGAGCCGGTGGACTTGGGCCGCACCGAGTTGCGCAGGCGCAGGGCGTGGCCGTAGACCAGGTCGCTGACGCGCAGGTCGGCTCGCTTGCCCAACAGGTCGGTGACCTTGAGCCGCAGCAGACGCATGCTGAAGTCGAACACCAGCGCCAGCACCACGCCGCCAAACAGCACATACAAGGTTGGCAGCGATTCGGCCGGAATCACGCGGTCGTAGACCTGCATCGAGAACAGCACCCCGGCCAGCGCCAGTACGTTGGCGACCAGCGAGGCGATCATCACTTGCCCGTACGGGCGCAGGTCGCGCAGCACGATGCGGGCGAACCAGTGACGGTCGTACGGGGCGGTGTAGTCATCGGTGCGCACATCGCGCAGTGGCCGTGCAGGGCGCAGCAGTGCAACGCGGGTGATCCTGCCGTGCAGCGCATCGCGGGGCAGGCGCGAGGTCAGCCCTTGATCACCTGCGAAGACCACCGCCAGGTCATCCTCCTGGGTCACCGACTCGACCACGGCCAATTGGCCGTCATCAAGCTCCAGCACCAGCGGCGTGCGCCATTGCCGCAAGCCTTTTGCGTCGAAACGCACGAAGCGCAAGGCCAGGCCGGCCTGGCGTGCCATGTGGCGCAGGATTTCGTCCAGGGGCCGGGCATCCTCATCGGCGGCCAGGCGGATGCGCTGGGGGGACACGTCCAGACGATAATGGTGCGCGACCTGCAGCATCACCTCCAGCCAAGGGCCGAGGTCAGCCCGCGCGCTGGTGGCAGGTGCCGGGGTGTGGGCCTGTTCGGGCAGTGTCACATTGACCGGATCGCTCATGGCTGAATCTCCACACCTTGCAGGTTACGCCCCTCGAGGCCGAAGGCCGCCCGCAGGGCGCCCGTGTTGTAGAGGCAGTCCACGTCCAGGCGCAGCAGGTCGGAACGGGTGCCGGCCAGTTCGAAGCGCGACTGGTAGATTTCCTGCTCGGCATTGAGCAAGTCGAGCAGGGGGCGCGTGCCCAGGTCCAGGTACTGGCGGCCGTAAAGCATCCGCGCTTCCTGAATGCTGTCCTGACGGGCCTCGAGCGAACTCAGGCGGCGGCCCAGCCCCGCTGTTTGCGCGGTGGCCTCGGCCAGGCCGCGGCGGGCCTGCAAGCGCGCGGCATCCTCGGCCGAATCGGCGGCCGTCAGGGCATAGCCCGCCGCGCGACTGCGGGCACTGATGGAGCCGCCCTGGTAGATCGGCACCTCCACGTTGAGGTAGATACCGGCCTGGGTACGGTCCAGGCGTGAGTTGTCACGGTTGTAGTCATTGTCCAGGTAGTGGTTGACCTGGGGTTGCAACGACACGGTAGGGTAGGCCTCGGCCTTGGCCTGGGCCAGTTCGGCCTGGCCCTGGGCACGTTGGGCAAGCGCCATCAGTACCGCTGGCAGGCGCTCGTCGCCCTGGCTCGGCCGCTTGCAGGCCTGGGCCAGTTCCCGAGGCGTTCGTTCGTCCAGGGAGACCGGCGTGGCGCGTCCGAGCAAGGCCGCCAGGGTCGAGCGCCAGCGCTCGTATTGGGCACTGTATTCTTCCAGCACGGCGCGGGCGCTTTGTACCCGCGACTCGGCCTGGACCACGTCGGAGCGGGTGCTGGCGCCCATGTCACTGCGCTGGCGGGCCATGTTGGCAATGTCGCCCACCCCGCGGACCTGGTCACGGGCAATGCCGATCAGCTGCTCATAGCGGCGCGTTTCGATCCAGGCGTAGGCCGTGTCGCGGGCCAGGTCATCGACCACCAGCAGGATATTGGCCTGGGCCCGGGCGGCTGCGGCCTGGGCAGCGCTGACCGCATGATCGACCTTGCCGAAGTCGTACAGCATCTGCTTGAGCGACAGGTTGATGGCCTGGCTGCTGCGGTCACCGCCGTAGCCGGTGTCATAACCGGTACGCAGGCCGCCGGAAATCTGCGGGTAATAACCTGCGCGGGCGACATTGATACCTTCGCCTTGCTTGTACAGGTTGCCGATGGCCTCGGCGATGCTCGGGTGCCATTGCGCGGCTTGCAACACGGCCTCGGACAGCCCCAAGGGCTGTGCGCCGGCGACCGGGGCCATGCCCACGGCGGGCCTTGCCGGTACCGCGTCAGGCGCGTCCCTGAGCAGGGACGGCCCGATCTGGCGTAATGCAGGGTCTATGTCATCGGCGGCCTGGGCCACCTGTTGAAAATTCAAGGCCAGGAGCCCGAAGGCTCCCAGCAACCACGGTGACAGCGTACTGCTTGGCTTCACAGAGTGTCCTTACTGCTGGTCATCGTCCTTGCCGCCGGGGGTGTACCCGGCGGGTTTGCAGCGGCCTCAGACCACATGGATACCGCTTTGCACCCACAAGTGGTGACTCGGATCCTCCTGGGCCGTGTATTGGTTATAGTCGATACCGTCGGCAGTTTGGTTCCCCACCTTGCTCCAGGTGTCGGTCATGTGAACCGAGTCACTTTCGTCCCCCTTGATGATCAGCGTGTCGCTGGCGCTGTCGGTGACCGCCACCACATCGGCCAGGGTCAATGTCAGGGTCACTGCGCTGGTGTCGTTGAGGTCGATGGTTTCGATCTCGTGCACCCGCCCGACCAGGTTGCCCAGGTCGATGCTGGCATCCCCGCCATTCCAGAGCAGGGTGTCGCTTGCGCTTGCTCCGTTGATGCTGGCAAAGGCCTGGTCGCTGATGACCAGCGTATCGTTGCCCGCGCCCCCGTCGAGCGCGACCGCGCTACCGGTGCTGGCCACGAGCGTGTCATCGCCATCGGTGCCGGCGATCACCTCGCTGGCAGCGACTGCGGCGACACTGGCCAGCGCCGCGCCCTCTTCACCGGTGTCCGCCATGATCGCAGCGGTGGCGGCAAAGCCGGTGACCGGGTCGAGGTTGATGGTAAGCGTGGCGGTGTCGGTGGTGCCGTTGGGGTGGGTCAGCTCGTAGGTGAACACTTCCCGTTGGCCGATCACCGACGCGCTTAGCCCGGCATCGAGGGTATAGGCGTAGCTGCCGTCGGCCTGTACCACCAAGGTACCGTAGTTGCCCTGGACGATGGCCCCGTTGTAGCCCGGAATGGTGAAGGTGTTCGCCGCCGTGAGCACGCTCAGCACCGTCAGGGGCGAGCCCAGGTTGTCGGCGCCCGCGCCGTCGGTCAGCAGGTTGCCGGTGACCGGCGTGTAGCTGCCCACCACGAACTCGTTGAGGTGAGTGGCCGTGGCATTGACCGTGGTGGTCAGCGAGCTGAGCAGCCCAATGCCGCCTGCGGTGACCCGCACGTGGTAGGTGCCGGCGCCCTGGTTCTGGAAGGTGTAGCCCGCACCGCCGCCCAGCAGGGTGACCAATGAGCCACCACCCACGGTCTGCACCGTCACGTACTGCCCGGTGGCCGGGTTGAGCTTGAGCAGTTCGAGCGTGGTGCCGTTGAGCAGGGTCAGCAGGTTGGTGGAGTTGAGCACGACCTGTACATCAGCAGTGGTGTTGGCTGCCACGGTGGTGGTGTAGGTGGCCGAGCGGGTACCGAGCACCGGCAAGGACAGCGGTGAGAACGTGGTGGTGCTGCTGGTTTGCAGGTTCACCAGGCTGATGTTGGTGTTGTCGACGTCGTTTACCGCATCCACCACGGTGGCTGGTGCTGCGTAGTTGGTGTTGCTCCACACCTCGGTGGCTTGTGGGCTGTCGATGCGCACGTACAGGTTGGCGGTGTCGGACTTGCCGTTCGGATGCACCAGTTGATAGCTGAATACATCCACCTTGCCGACGCTGCTCGGGCTGCCGTTGGGGGTGTAGGTGTAGCTGCCATCGCCTCTGATCACCAGCGTCCCGTACTGGCCCTGCACGGTGGTGGCGCTGCCAGCGGTCACGTAGCTCCCGCCTTTGAGCACCTGCAGGACTGCGTCGCTGTCCGGCCCCCGCGCATCGGTAGTGCCATCGATACCCACGTCGGTGACCACGTTGCCGGACGTTGCAGCGCCTGTACCGGTGAACTGGGTCAGGCTGGTGATATCGACCTGCAACGTGGTGTTGACCGTGGTCAGCAGGCCGATGCCGCCGCTGCCCACGGTCAGCCGGTAGTCACCGGCACGCAGCTCGCCGATGTCCACGCGCAGGCCTTGGCCCAGCGGCAGCAATACCAGGTCGAGCAGGCCCTGGCTGTTGCCGGTGGCCAGCGTCACCCAGGCGCCACTGGCATTTTTTACCTGCAAGGTGAAGGTGGCGTTGTCCAGCAAGGCCAGAGCGCTGCCCGTGTTGAGCGTCAGCGTGGGGTCCGCCGTTGTCCCTGCGCCCACTGTCCAGGTAAAGGTCTTGCTGAAGCCTGCCAGCAGGGTGCTGAACGAGTCCTGGTAGGTGCGGCTGCTGACGACGGGCGCAAGGTTGACCACCGCAGTGGCCAGGTTGTCACTGGCGATGACCGGTGCATTGGCGTCCACGTCGGGCGCGGTAATGGTGACGTTGCCCGACACGTTGCCGCGTGGGTCGCTCAAGGTCACCGACAGCAGCTGGCCATTGTCCTGCGGTGGGTTCAAGGCCACGGTGAAGCTGCCGTTAGGCTGCACGGTACCGGTTTGCAGCACCGTGCCGGTCGCGCTGCGCACGGTGACAGTGGCGCCGGGCTCGCCAGTACCGGTCAGGCTGGTACCGTCGGCATTGACCTGCAGGTTGCCGGCGACCGCTGGCGGAGTGAAGTCCGGCGCCGTCAATGCAGTAGGCGTTGAAACGTTGCCGGCTGCGTCCGTGAGCGTGACCGACAGCGCCTGGTTGTCGATCTGCGCAGCCGCCAGGCTGACCACGAACAACCCGTTGCTGCCGACCGTGGCAGTGCCCAGCACGGTGCCGGCGCTGTTACGCACCTGCACCGTGCTGCCGACCTGGCCCGAGCCGCTGACGGCGGTGCCGGTGGGGTTGATGGTAGCAATCGGCGCGGCAGGCGGCGTGGTGTCGGGTGCGAGCACGCTGGCGCTGCCGGACAGGTTACCGGCGGCATCGGTCTGGCGTACCACCAGCAGTTGCCCATCGTTCTGCGGTGAGGTCAGGGCGATGGTAAAGGTGCCGTTGGCCTGCACCACACCGGTACCGACCTGGCCACCTGGGCCTTGCACGGTAACGGTAGCGCCTGCTTCACCGTTGCCGGTCAGTACGGTGCCCGCACCGTTGACCACCACGTTGGTCGGCGCAGCAGGTGGTTGGACGTCAGGCGCGGTGAAGGCGGTGTTGCCAGAGGCGTTGCCCGCCCCGTCGGTCAGGCTGACGTTCAGCACCTGGCCGTTCAACTGCGGGGCGTTGAGGTTGATGCTGAACTCGCCGGCGGCGTTGACCTGCCCGGTGCCCAGCACCACATTGCCGGCGCTGCGCACGGTCACTGTCGCGCCCGCTTCGCCGGTGCCGGTCAGTACCAGGCCATTGCTCGACAACGCGGCGATGACCGGGTTTGCAGGCGGGGTGATGTCTGCCGCCACCACGAAGGTCGGCTGCGATTCGCCGCCAACCAAGGCAACGGCCGTGACGGTCAGTTGTTGCCCGTTGAGTTGTGCGGCCGTCAGTTGCAGGCTGAACGTGCCGTTCAAGGTGGCGCCGCCGACACCGATCTGGTTGCCCGCCGCATCGTATACCCGAATGCCCGTTCCCGAAGGCGCATTGCCCGACAAGGTCAGGCCATCGCTGGCCAGCACGACGTTGGTAGGGGGTACCGGAGGGGGTGCCAACGGCGTGACGAAGGTGATGCTGGCAGACGTATTGGCCGCCGCATCGGTCTGGTAGACCACCAGCGACGCCACCGAGCCGGCAGGCGGACTGGTGACGATCTGGAAGGTCCCGGCGTCGCTGACTTCACCGGTACCGATCACCGTCCCGTTTTTGCTGATGGTGACGGTTGCGCCTGGCTCGCCGCGGCCTGTTATCACGGTGAAGGTGTTGTCCACCGCCAGGTCTGTAACGGCACCGGGCGGCGAGGTATCCCGGGCCAGCAAGGTGGCCGGGATCGACGCGTTGCCTGCTGCGTCGATGGAGACCACGGTCAGAAGCTGGCCGTTGTTCTGGGCGGGGTTCAAAGTGACAGTGAAGGCACCACCCGCCGCTACCTGGGCGGTGCCGACCTCGTCACCGTCCGGCCCGCGCACGCTAATGGTAGTGCCGGCTTCGGCCGTACCGGTGAGGGTCTGGCCGGTGGCATTGAGCACAAGGTCGCCCGGCTGCACCGGTGGGGTCAGGTCAGGCGCTTGCAGTTCCACGCCCGGCGATGGGTTGCCGGTGGCATCCTGGGCGATGAGTGTCAGCACTTCACCGTTGATCTGTGCCGGCGTCAGTGCCACCACGAAGCGGCCGTCAGCGGCGACGACCACCTGGCCGACCAGGTCGCCCTGGCTGTTGAGCACCGTCACGCGCGCCCCGACTTCGGCTGTGCCGACCACCTGGGTGCCGCTGCTGTTGATGGTCGCCACCACCGCTTCAGGGGGCGTGATGTCCAGGGCAGTCAGGGTGCTGACCGGCGAGACGTTCTGGGCAGCATCGGTCAGGGTCACCTGCAACCGCTCGCCATTGAGCTGCGGGGTTTGCAGGGTGATGGTGAAGGTGCCTGCGGCGCTCACCACTCCCGTGCCGATCTGCGTCGTGCCCACGAACACCCGCACGGTGGCGCCCACTTCGCCGACACCACCTAGGGTGTCGCCTGCCGCATTGAGGCGCAACTCGGTCGCTGCTGCTGGCGGCGTCAGGTCGGGCGCCTGCACCGTGACCGCCTCGCTGACGTTGCCAGGTGGGTCGGCCTGCAACACGGATAGCACCTGGTTGTCGATCTGAGCCGGCGACAGGTCCACACGGAAGCTGCCGTCTGCCAGGACCGTGCCCGTGCCCAGCGCCACGCCCGCTGCATCCCTGACGGTTACCGTGGATCCCGGCTCACCCAAGCCGGTGACCACGCTGCCATCGGCGTTGATTGCCACCTGAGTCAATGGCTCTGGTGGGGTGAAGTCAGGCGTTTGCAAGGTGGCGATCGGCGAGACATTACCGGCCGCATCGGTCTGGGTGAAGCTCAGCACCTCGGCGTTGGTGAGCGGCGGGTCGAGGGTCAGCGTGAAGTTGCCGCTGGCATCGACGATGGCGCTGCCGATGTCCTCACCCGCTGCGTTGGTGACGGTCACTTCTGCGCCGGCTTCGCCGCGCCCCGTAATGGTGACGCCGTCGCTGGAAACCGCCAGCTCGGCCGGTGCGGTTGGCGGCGTGGTGTCGGGCGCGGTGATGACGCTGGCGCCCGATTGGTTGCCGGCGGCGTCGGTCAGCAGCACCTGAACCTGTTGCCCATTGGCCTGAGGCGCCGTGAGGTTGACCTGGAAGGTGCCATCGACGCGCACGGTGTCGGTACCCAGAACACTGCCGTCGGCAGCGATCACCCGTACGGTGACGCCTGGCTCGCCTGTACCGTTGAGCAGGCTGCCACCGCCAGCGAAGGCCAGGTCCTGTGCAGGTGTTGGCGCGGTGCGGTCCGGTGCGGTAAGGCTGACGCTGTTCGATTCGTTACCGGCCACATCGGCCTGGCTGGCATTGAGCAGCTCGCCGTCCAGTTGTGCCGTCGTCAGCGTGGCGCTGAAGTTGCCAGCGGCATCGACCACGGCAGTGCCGAGTTCGATACCACCCTCGCCGGTGATGGTCACGGTAGCGCCCGGCTCGCCGCGGCCGGTCACGACCAGGCCATCGCCTGACAGCACCAGGCCGGTCAGCGGCAGCGGCGCCGTGGTGTCCGGCGCCTGCAGCGTGGCAGGTAGCGAAACCGCGCCGTCGGTGCCAGTGGCGGCGATCAGAAGCACTTCGCCATTGGCCTGCGCGCTGCCAAGGTTGACCGTGAAGCTGCCGTCATTGGCCACTGGGCTGCTGCCCAGGAGTTGCCCATTGGTGCCGTACACGTTGACGGTGGTGCCGCTGGCTGCCGTTCCCGATACCGAAAGGCCGTCGGCTGCCAGGACCAGGTCTGCCGGGGTTGCCGGTGCCAAGGGCCCAGGGGCGTTGATCGATTGGGCAGGCGATACGTTCTGCGCTGCATCGGCTTGCACCACGCTCAGGGTTTCACCCACCAGTGCCGCAGGGCTCAGGCTGACGTTGAAACGACCGTCGGCTGCGACCAGGGCTGTGCCCAGCAGGCTGCCATCGGCTGCACTGACGCGCACGGTGGCGCCGGCCTCACCGGTGCCCACCAGGCTCGCGCCGTCGGCGGACACGGCCAGGTTACCGACGGCAGCTGGCGGCGTGGTGTCCGCTGCGGTATAGGGCGCAGCGGTCGAGACATTGCCGGCAGCGTCGGTGGCGGTCACCTGCAAGGCCTGACCGTTGGTCTGGGGGGCATTGAGGGTGATCTGGAAGGTACCGTTGGCAGCGGCGACTGCCGTGCCCAGCACGTTGCCGACGCTGTCGCGCACGGTCACTGTGCTGCCTGCTTCGGCGCTGCCGGTCATCTGCAGGCCCGAAGGGGCGAGCAGCAGGTCGATCGGCGCGTCGGGTACCGTAAAGTCCGGCGCAGTCACGGCAACCGCCACCGATGTGTTGTTGCCCGCATCGGTCTGGGTGACGCTCAGGCGCTGCGCGTTGAGCTGGGCGCTGTCCAGGGTCAGGGTGAAGCTGCCATTGGCCGCGACCAGTCCTGTACCGAGGATGGTGCCGTCGACCCCGCGTACGCTGACGGTGGCGCCTGCTTCGCCCAGGCCGGTCAGGGTCAGGCCGTTGTTGTTCAGCACCACGTTGGTCAGGGCGGCCGGGGGTGTGAGGTCTGGCGTGGTGAGGTTGACGGCGACCGAGGTGTTGCCGGCGGCATCGACCTGGGTGACGCCGATGGCCTGGCCATTGGCTTGGGGCGTATCGAACACCACGTTAAAGCGGCCGTCCACACCCACAGTCGCCGTTCCCAGCACCGCGCCGGAGGCGTTGCGCACCTGCACGGTAGCGCCGGGTTCACCGCTGCCGGACAGCTGCCGGCCATCGCCGCTCAACTGCGCGTCGCTCACGGCTGCCGGCGGTGTGCGATCTGGCGTGACCAGGCTGGCCGGTGCCGACACGTTGCCAGCTGCATCGCCGAGGGTGACCTGCAGCGCGCTACCGGTTGTCTGGGCGCTGGGCAGGGTGATCTGGAACTGGCCACTCTGGTTGACGGTACCGGTGGCCAGTACGGCGCCGCTGGCATCGCGAATCGTCACCAGCGCCCCGGCCTCACCCTGGCCGCTGACGACCGTGGCTGCGTCGTTCAGGCTCAGGTTGTCGGCAGCCAGAGGCGCCTGCAGATCGGGGGCTTGCAAGGTCGCGGCCAATGACACGTTACCGGCCGCGTCCGCCTGGGTCACGATCAGGTTCTGGGCATTGGCCACTGGCGGAACGAAGTTGATCGTGAACAGGCCATTGCTGCCCACGGTCGCGCTGCCCAGGAAGTTGCCCAGGCTATCGCTGACGCGCACGGTGGCGCCCACTTCGCCCTGGCCGGTCAAGGTGCTGCCGATCCGGTCGATGGCCACGTTTGTCGGTGCATCCGGTGGCGTGGTGTCTTCGGCGACCACGGTGGCTGGCACCGAGGGCTGACCGCCTGCCGTCGCTCGCGCGGTGACCTGCAATGTCTGCGCATTGAGCTGGGCATTGAGGAAGAACACGCGGAAGATGCCATCGGTGCCAACCGTCGCCGTGCCCAATGTGGTACCGGCGGATGTCACGGTAATCAAGGTACCGACGGTGCCCTGGCCGGTCAGCAGGAAGCCGTCGTCGCTGATCGCCAGGTTGCTTGGGGCCGCGACTTCGTTGCCGGTCGGGCCTTGCACCTGTACTTCGGTGGAGGCGTTGCCGGCCGGGTCGATCACGACCACGTCGACCGTTTCGCCCGTGCTCAGGGGCGGGTCGACCGGGATCACGAAGGTGCCGTCCGGGCCTGCCGTTTCACTGCCGCGCTCGGAGCCATCAGGATTGCGGATGACCACCGTGCTGCCAGGTTCGGCCGTGCCGCCGACCGTGGTGCCATCGGGGCTCACGCTGACATCGGTAGCTGGCAGCGGATCGGTGTTGTCCGGTGCTGTCACGCTGATCGGCGCCGACGCATTGCCAGTCGGGTCGGTGACCACGACGGTGACCGTCTCTCCATTGTTCTGCGGGGTGGGCAGCGTCACGCTGAAGCCGCCGTCGGCATCTACTGGGACAGTGACTTGGCCCCCGGCACTGTCGCGTACCGTGACGGTCTGGGCGCCAGGTGCGTTGCCGGTGACAGTGGTGCCGTCTTCGCTGACCACAACGCCAGTGGGTTGCGCAGGTGGGGTGATGTCCGGCGCGGTGACCTGACCGGGCAACGAAACGTTGCCGGCACCGTCGATCAGCACGACGTCCAGCACTTGCCCATCGAGCTGCGCGGGTGACACGGGGACGATGAAATTGCCGCCCTCAGGCACCACGACGCTGCCCAGCACGGTGCCGTCAGCGGCACGTACTTCTGCCGTGGCGCCAGGTTCGCCAACGCCCTGGATGGCAGTGCCGCCCGGGGTGATGACCAGACCCGTGGCGGTTGACGGTGGAGTGCTGTCGTCAGCCGTGAGCGTGGTTGGAGGTGACAGGTTGCCCTGTGCGTCGATGAGGATTACCGACAGCACTTCACCATTGGTTTGTGCGGGGGTGAGAGGGACTTCGAAGTTGCCATCGACCCCTACTTCGACGCTGCCCAGCACATTGCCGGCGACATCGCGGACCTCGACAGTGGTCCCGGCCTCACCTTGGCCGCTCAGTACATTCCCTGCGCCATTGAGCGTGAGGCCAACAGCCGCCACAGGCGGTTCGAGGTCAGGCGCCGTCAAGGTGCCAGGAACGGAGGCGTTGCCGGCGGGGTCGGTCTGGGTGATCGACAGCGCCTGGCCACCGAGTTGCGCCGGTACCAGGGTAACGCTGAAGTTGCCGTCGGCTTGGACCTCGGCAGTGCCCAGCACGATGCCAGCGATGCCGGTCACCGTGACTTGTGCGCCGGGCTCGCCCGTGCCCGTGACGACGGCGCCATCAGCGGACACCAGCAGGGTGCCGGGTATGGCAGGCGGTTCATTGTCTGGTGCAGTCAGGTCGACGGCCTGGGACAGGTTGCCGGCGGCATCGCGCTGTTCGATGCTCAGCACTTGGCCATTGGTCTGCGCGGGGTCGAGCGTGACCGAGAATGCGCCGTTGTCGCCTACTTGGGCAAAGCCCAACACGGCGCCGTTCGGGCCGCGCACGGTCACCGTGGCGCCGGCTTCGCCAGTGCCGCTCACCACGCTGCCTGCGCCGTTGATGACGGCGTCGGCGACCAGTTGGGGTGGCGTAGTATCCGGCGCAGTGAAGGGTACCGGGCCTGCGCTGTTGCCCAGGTTGTCGGTGGCTTCCACGCTCAAGTTTTCGCCGTTGCGCTGGGCGGCGGACAGGGTGACGTCGAAGCGTCCGTCGGCGCCCACGGTTGCGCTGCCCAGCACAGCGCCGCCTGCGTCGCGTACGGTGATGATCGAGCCGACCTGACCTACACCGGTGAGGTGGATACCCGCGGTGTCGATAGCCAACGCGGAAGGCTGCAACGGGCCGTCCAGATCGGGCGCCGTGACGGTGACGCTCGAGGTATTGCCTGCGCCATCGCGCACGGTGACTTCCAGGGTCTGACCATCGGTCTGCGGCGGCGTCAGTTGCACGCTGATGACGCCGTTGGCACCGATCTGAGCCGTGCCGAGCACGTTGCCATCGGCATCGGTGACCTGCACCGTGGCCCCTGCCTCGCCACGTCCGGTCAACACGCTGCCGTTGGTGCTCAACTGCAGATCGGTAGGTTCATTGGGGGCCGTGATGTCGGGGGCGACGATTTGCACGGGCAGCGAGGGGTTGCCGTCGCCATCGATGGCGACCACATCCAGGGTTTCGCCGTTGGCCTGGGCCGGTGTGAGGCCCACGGTGAAGCTGCCGTCAGGGTTGGCCTGAACGGTGCCGATGATATTGCCCTGAGCATCGCGCACTTCCACCTGACTGTTGCCAGGGGCTGTGCCACTGACCGAGGTGCCGTCGCCAGCCACCACGATGTCGGTCGGGCTAGCCGGTACGGGGGCTTGCGAGACGGTGACGTCTATCGCCGTGGAGGCATTGCCGGCTGCATCGGTCTGCACCAGCGTGATGGCCTGGCCGGCCACCAACGGCGCATCGAGGTTGACGACGAAGGTGCCGTTGGCCGCGACGGTGCCCGTGCCGATGACCAGGCCCTCGTCATTGCGCACCTGCACGGTGGCGCCCGGTTCGCCCCTGCCTGCAACGGCGAGGCTTCCCGCACCCGCCTGAACGTTGCTGACCGGTACCGGCGGCGTGATGTCGGGGGCGACATAGCCTAGCGGCACCGAGCTGTTGCCTGCGGCGTCGGTGACGGTCACGGACAGGGCCTGACCGTTGGCCTGGGGCGGGTCGAGTGTGAGGGTAAAGGTGCCGCCGGGCTGGGCGATGGCGCTGCCGATCAGGGTGCCGGCGGCGTCGCGCACTTCAACGCGCGCGCCGGCCTCGGCCGTACCGCTCAAGGTCACGCCGTTTTCCAGCGCCAGGTTGGCCGGTTGCAACGGCGCCACCTGGTCAGGCGCGGCCAGCGAGCTTGGCACGGAGACGTTGCCGGCTGCATCGGTGAGGGTGACCTGGAGCGCCGAGCCGTCGATCACCGGCGTCTGCAACTGCACCACGAAGCTGCCGTCGGCTTGTACTGTGCCGGATGCCAGCAGTTGCCCCTGGTCGTTGCGCACTTGGACAGTGGTGCCGGCTTCGCCGCGCCCGGAAACGGAGGCGCCATTGGCGCTGATCACCAGGTCGGTGGCAGGTTGCGGCGGCGTGGTGTCCCCGCCGTTGTCGATCACAGGCGCAGTGACCGAGCCCGGCAATGAGGCATTGCCGGCGGCGTCGGTAGCATTGACCTGCAGCTGCTCGCCGGCCACTTGTGGCGGGTTCAGGGTGATGCTGAAAACACCGGTCGCACCCACTACGGCCGAACCCAGCACAGTCACCCCATCAGCGGCCAGCACGCGCACGGTACTGCCAGCTTCGGCGCGCCCCGTGACGATGCTGCCGTCGCCATTGACTTGCAGCTCGCCGGGGATGGCCGGTGGCGTGATGTCCGGCGCCGTCACCTGCACAGGCAGGGAGGCATTTGCGGCGCCATCGATGGCCACTACGTCGAGCAGTTCGCCGTTCGCCTGAGCCGGGTTGAGCACGACGGTGAATGTGCCACCGGCGCCTACCACCACACTGCCGACTACGTTGCCATCGGCATCGCGTACCTGCACCTGGCTGCCTGCCGGGGCCGTGCCGCTGATGCTGGTGCCGTCCTCGGCCACCACCAGATCGCTCGGGCTGGCCGGGGCCGGAACCAGAGGAACGTCGAACAGCAGCGGTTCGGACGCATTGCCGCTTGGGTCGGTCTGCACGAGGTTCAGGCGTGCGCCGGGCTGGGCAGGTGGGTTGAGTTCGAGCAGGAAGGTCCCGTTGCCACTCACGATGCCGCTGCCGATTACGCTACCGTTCGCATCGCGCACTTCTACGCGCGCGCCCGCTTCGCCTCGACCGGCCACGGTCAGGCCGGCGTTACCCACCACCACGTTGCTTACCGAAGCCGGCGGCGTGATGTCCGGCGCTTCGAACTGCAGCGGGGTCGAGGTGTTGCCGGCGGCATCTACCAGGCGTACATCGAGCGCTTCGCCGTTGGCCTGCGCGGGTGTCAGGGTGATACTGAAGTTGCCGTTTGCATCGACCAGGCCGGTGCCGATCACGGCCCCGCCAGCAGTGCGTACCTGCACCGTTGCGCCAGGCTCGCCGCGACCGGTCAGCGTAACGCCGCCTTCAAGGGCAAGCGCGGTTGGTTGGGCAGGCGCCAGCAGGTCGGGGCTGACCACGGTGGCTGGGGTGGAGGCGTTGCCGGCGGCATCGGTGAGCACGACTTGCAGGGTGCTGCCGTCCTTGACCGCCGGGTCCAGGGTGACCTGGAAGGTACCGTCGGCATTGACGGTGCCGCTGGCCAACAGGTTGCCTTGACCATCGCGTACCTGCACGGTGGCGCCAGCCTCGCCGCGCCCGTTCAGTTGCGCGCCGGCAAGGTTGATGGCCAGGCCCGTGGCAGGTGCAGGCGGCGTGTTGTCCACGGCGTCGATGTCGGGCGCTGTGACATTGCCCCCAGCAGAGGTGTTGCCCGCCGCGTCGGTGGCCGTGACCTGCAAGACCTCGCCGTCGACCTGCGGCGGGTTCAGTGTGATGCTGAAGCTGCCGGTGGCGCCGACCACTGCACTGCCCAACACCGTGGTGCCATCGGCTGCCAGCACGCGCACAGTGCTGCCTGGCTCGCCACGTCCGCTGAGCACCGTGCCGTCGGCATTGACGGCCAGTTCGCTTGGCGTTGCAGGCGCAGTGATGTCCGGGGCGATGATCTGGGTGGGCAGGGAAGAAAGCCCTGCACCGTCGATCGCGACCACATCGAGCAGTTCGCCGTTGGCCTGCGCGGGTGCCAATTCGACCGAGAAGCTGCCGTCAGGGCCTGCGACTGCGCTGCCCAGCAACGCACCGTCCGCGCCGCGCACTTCTACCCGAGTACCTGCCGGGGCGGTACCGGTCAGGGCGGTACCGTCTTCTGACAGTGCCAGTTCAGCAGGGCTGGCGGGCGGATTGGTCGCTGGCACCGCGAATGTCACGGCGATCGAAGCATTGCCGCTGGGGTCCACCTGGATCAGGCTCAGTTGCTCACCGGGCTGCGCGGCAGGGTCGAGATTGACCAGGAAAGTGCCGTTGGCGGTAACCACGCCGCGACCCAGCAGGTTGCCATCGATGTCACGCACTTCAACCGTGGCACCGGCTTCGCCACGGACACTGAGTGCGGTACCCCCTGGGCCGACCAGGAGGTTGGTCACGCCTTCGGGTGGCGTGATGTCCGGGGCGTTGAACTGCAACGGCTCAGACGTGTTACCCGCTGCGTCGACCAGGCGTACGTCCAATGCCTGGCCGTTGGCCTGTGCAGGGGAGAGGGTGACTGTGAACAGGCCGTCGTCACCGACGATTGCCGAGCCGATCAGGGTACCGGCTGCGGTACGGACCTGCACGGTCGCACCTGCTTCACCGCGGCCAGTCAGGGTCACGCCGCCAGCCAAGGCCAGTTCGGTTGGCTGTACCGGGGCGATCAAGTCAGGGGAGGTAACGGTCGCGGCCTCGGACACGTTGCCAGCGGCATCGGTGAGCGTGACCTGCAGGTCGCTACCGTCTTTGACGGCGGGGTCCAGGTTGACAGTAAAGGTGCCATCGGCGGCCACGGTACCGGTTGCAATCAGGTCACCGGCCGCATTGCG
The DNA here is from genome assembly GCF_046231935.1 of Pseudomonas sp. KCJK9111. Classification (NCBI taxonomy): domain Bacteria; kingdom Pseudomonadati; phylum Pseudomonadota; class Gammaproteobacteria; order Pseudomonadales; family Pseudomonadaceae; genus Pseudomonas; species Pseudomonas sp. KCJK9111. Next base: position 24,087 of record NZ_JBJJMO010000063.1, read on the forward strand.
CACTTGGACCGTGGCTCCGGCTTCACCGCGACCACTCAACTGGGTACCCGCCACACCCACTACCAGGTTGGAAGCCGCTTCAGGCGGCGTCGTATCGCCGCCGCCGTCAATGTCCGGCGCAGTGACCGAACTGGCCTGGGATGCATTGCCCGAT
>NZ_JBJJMO010000064.1:0-24002 GCF_046231935.1 Pseudomonas sp. KCJK9111
TTGTGTTCAGCGCCAAATAAACTGCTTGCTCAGGTGATAACTCCTGAGAAAAATCGGGGACAGCGAAATACACATGGGGGCGAAAAATCAAATCCACGAGTCGCTCATTAGGTACATTCACTTCCAACATAAACAACCAAAAATCAACCTCATGTTCAGCACCTTCACACTCCATGACCCTTCGCATCATCTCAACCAGCTCATCGGTAGTAACGTCGGAAACCGGCTTGATAGAGGGTTCATATAAGACTTTGCGGACCCAAGTATCATGATCTTGGCCACCGTAGATACCTTGAAAATCCAGGAAATCAAAGGAAGTTGAGGCGAGCTGATTAAACTCGAGAACCATGTGTTCAGTCAGGTCGCGTTGCCCGCAGTCTATTTCCTCAGAAAGACTAGTAAGCTTCGAAACTAGCTTCTCATCAAGTTTGGGTGGCATTAATTCACTACGCAAAGCCATACAGCCCCTCCACTGCTGGAATTTATAACGGCGCTTTTTGTGCCTAAAAGCACACTCATATTTTCAATGAGCAATTGAAGCTTACCTGACGGAGTAAGTTTTAACTTGTAGGATCCGTCTGAATACATCATGAGCGCCTGCTCCCCAATAGAAGATATATGCCACGGCGAACACCCTTAACCGACACCGACGACGAAAGAGAAGGATGCTCCGAACAAGGCATGGCGCGGCTCTTGGAGTGGAGAGCGTCAGAGGGGCTTGCAGGATTCAGAATTAAAAATCGCTAGCCTCCCGGGTATGGATACAGCTCTGAGGCTTAGGGAAGACTCTTTGCACGCGGCGGTGAATGGCACCAGTTTTGCCAGTGTTCGCGGCTATACCTCCTGGTTGCGCAACCTTTCAGATTCTCAGCAAGACAGTTGCTCTTACGGACCCCGCAAAAGCAACGGATTACGCGTATACAAAAAACCCGCCGAAGCGGGTTTTTTTGCAAGCCAGCGATTAGATCGCCCCACGCTGCCTCAACACATCCAGCACCAGCTTCACACCTTCATCCACGCTAGTGGCCTGGGTATCGATGACCAGATCGGCGTCCAGTGGCACATCGAACGGGAAGCTTTCGCCTGGGATGTTGTCGCCTTCGGCGGCATACAGGCCCTGCGGATCGCGTTCGCGGCACACCAGTGGCGAGGCCTGAACGTAGACGGTCACCAGGCGGTCCTTGCCGATCAGGGCCTTGGCCTGTTCGCGGCCTTCGGCATCCGGGGCCACGAAGGCGGCCAGGGTCAGCAAGCCGGCTTCGTTGAACTGGCGCGCCACATGGGCGGCGCGGCGCCAGTTCTCGGTACGGCCAGCGCGATCCTGTGGCAGGCCCTTGTTCAGGTCATGGCGCAGGTTCTGCCCGTCGAGTACGTAAACGGCACGGCCCATGTCGAACAGTTTGCGCTCCACAGCGTAGGCCAGGGTGCTCTTGCCAGCGCCGGACAGGCCGCTGAACAGTACGGTCGCCGGCTGCTGACCAAAGCGCAGGGCACGCTCTTCGGTCGAGACATGCGCCGACTTGCCATGCTGCCCGGCGCTGCCATGGGGCAGCACAGGCTGGGCGATGATCATGCCGGCGCCCACGGTGCCGTTGGTCAGGCGATCGATGACGATGAACGCGCCAGTGGTGCGGTTGCTCTCGTAGCCGTCCAGCGCAATGGCGCTGTCCAAGGACACCTTGACGCGACCGATCTCGTTCAGCTGCAAGGCGCTGGCAGCGCCTTTTTCCAAGGTATTGACGTCCACCTTGTGGGTGATGCTGGCAATCGAACCCGGCACGTAGCTGGTCGCACGCTTGATGTCGTACTTCTTGCCCGGCAGCATCGGCTCTTCGGCCATCCACACCAGCATGGCTTCGAACTGGTCGGTCACAGGCGGCACATTGTCGGCATGCACCAGCAGGTCGCCACGGGAGATGTCGATTTCGTCTTCCATGGTCAGGGTCACGGCCTGACCCGGGCCTGCACTTTCCAGCTCGCCTTCGTAGGTGACGATGGACTTCACACGGCTGCTCTTGCCCGACGGCAGCACGACGACTTCATCGCCCTTGTGCACCACGCCGCTGGCCAGGGTGCCTGCGAAACCACGGAAGTTCAGGTTGGGGCGGTTGACGTACTGCACCGGGAAACGCAGGTCGGTGAAGTTGCGGTCGGCCGCCACTTCCACGGTTTCCAGGATTTCCATCAATGTCGGGCCGGTGTACCACGGCGACTGCTCGCTGTGGTTGACCACGTTGTCACCCTTGAGCGCGGACATCGGCACGAAGTGCAGGCTGCTAGGCGTCAGGTTGATGGCTTCGGCGAAGGCCAGGTAGTCGGCCTTGATCGACTCGAAGACGCCTTCATCGAAGCCCTTGAGGTCCATCTTGTTGACGGCGACCACGATGTGCTTGATGCCCAGCAACGAGGCGATGTAGCTGTGGCGGCGGGTCTGGGTCTGCACACCGTAGCGGGCATCGACCAGGATGATGGCCAGATCGCAGGTGGATGCGCCGGTCGCCATGTTACGTGTGTACTGCTCGTGGCCCGGGGTGTCGGCAATGATGAACTTGCGCTTGGCCGTGGAGAAGTAACGGTAGGCCACGTCGATGGTGATGCCCTGCTCGCGCTCAGCCTGCAGGCCATCGACCAGCAGCGCCAAGTCCACTTCCTCGCCTGTGGTGCCGGACTTCTTCGAATCACGGGTGATGGCTTCGAGGTGGTCCTCGTAAATCATCTTCGAGTCATGCAGCAGGCGCCCGATCAAGGTGCTCTTGCCGTCATCCACGTTGCCGCAGGTCAGGAAACGCAGCAGTTCTTTGCGCTCGTGCTGAGCCAGATAAGCGAGGATGTCTTCGCTGATCAAATCGGATTGGTGACTCATCTCATTCAAGCTCCAAGCTGTCAGCTTCAAGCGGCAAGCTTGTCGGCGTACAACTAGTTAGAAATTAGGTTGATCAACCCACTTGGCATTCTGGAGCGCTCGCGGGCCATGCAGGCGGCAATCCACAAGGTTCGAACGCTGCGCGCTCGATTGCTCTTGCAGCTTGCCGCTTGAAGCTTAGAAATAGCCCTGGCGTTTCTTGTCTTCCATGGACCCGGCGCCGTCGTGGTCGATGACCCGGCCCTGGCGCTCGGAGGTGCGGGTCAGGAGCATTTCCTGAATGATGTCGGTGAGCGTCTCGGCTTCGGACTCCACGGCGCCCGTCAACGGGTAGCAGCCCAGGGTACGGAAACGCACCTTCTTCTTGACGATGCGGGCTTTTTCTTCCTCGGACAGGTGCTCGAGGATGCGCGCGTCGTCGATCATGATCAGGGTGCCATTCTTCTCGATGACTTCGCGCTCGGCGGCGAAGTACAGCGGCACGATCGGGATGCCTTCGAGGTAGATGTATTGCCAGATGTCCAGCTCGGTCCAGTTCGACAGAGGGAACACACGAATGGACTCGCCTTTGTTGACCTTGCCGTTGTACACGTTCCACAGCTCAGGACGCTGGTTCTTCGGGTCCCAGCGGTGCTTGCTGTCACGGAAGGAGTATACGCGCTCCTTGGCACGCGACTTTTCTTCGTCGCGGCGCGCGCCACCGAAAGCGGCATCGAAACCATGCTTGTCCAGCGCCTGCTTGAGGCCCTGGGTCTTCATGATGTCGGTGTGCTTGGAGCTGCCATGGGTGAACGGGTTGATGCCCTGGGCCACACCCTCGGGGTTGACGTGGGTGATCAGGTCGAGCCCCATTTCCTCGACCATTTTGTCGCGGAAGCGGTACATCTCCTGGAATTTCCACTGGGTGTCGACGTGCATCACCGGGAACGGCAGCTTGCCCGGGAAGAAAGCCTTGCGCGCCAGGTGCAGCATCACGGCGGAATCCTTGCCGATCGAGTACAGCATGACCGGGTTGTCGAACTCGGCGGCCACCTCGCGGATGATATGGATGCTTTCCGCCTCCAGCTGTTTCAAGTGCGTCAGTTTGTCGACCATGGCTACTCACGAAAAACGATCTTATGGACGGCCAGCGGGCCGTGTTCGAGCGAGCCACTCTATCACAGCAGATGCTTCTATTTAGGCGCCTGGATAGATCGAAAGCGTCTAACCATATGACTGCGGGTTTGGGCTGCGGGTCGGCGCTCAAGCCTGCCAACCCACTGCCACGCGGCCTGCGCCGACAGGTCGGTCAGATCGGATTTGGGCAGTCGATGAACAGGTGCTCCACGGCAAAACGCCGTGCCAGGTAATCGCCCAATGCCTGCACTCCGTAGCGCTCGGTCGCATGGTGCCCTGCGGCGATGAAGCTCACGCCGTTTTCGCGGGCGCTGTGGTAGGTCTGTTCCGACGCTTCGCCGGTCAGGTACAGGTCCACCCCGGCCGCGATGGCCGTGTCGATGTACCCCTGCCCGCCGCCGGTGCACCATCCCACACGACGAACGACTCTGTCTTCTTCGACCAGCAACGGCTCACGCCCCAGCACATCCTGCACACGGCGGGCGAAATCGCGGGCAGTCATGGGTTGGGCCAGCGACCCGACCAGCCCGACCACCTTCGGGTTGTCTGGGTCGAGCGGGCCCTCTACGGTGATCTGAAGCTGTTGCGCCAGCTGCACGTTGTTGCCCACTTCCGGATGGACGTCGAGCGGCAGGTGAAAGGCCAGCAGGCTGATGTCGTTGTTGAGCAGGGTTTTCAGGCGTCGCTGGCGAATGCCGGTGATGCAGGGGTTTTCCCCCTTCCAGAAATAACCATGGTGCACCAGCACAAGATCGGCTTGAGCCTCAACGGCTGCATCGAGCAAGGCCTGGCTGGCGGTCACGCCAGTGACGATGCGCCCGACCTGCGGCCGGCCTTCGACCTGCAAGCCGTTGGGGCAATAGTCCTGGATCCTGCTGCTGCCCAGGTAGCGCTCGGCTTCTTCGACCAATGTACTCAGCGCGACGGCCATGGGAAATCTCCTCGAAAAAACTGCGTGCCTGCCAGGCGCAAGGCCTGGCGAAGGTCCGTATAATGCCGGCCATTATGGGCCGTCGTCGGCACTGGGGGAACCGGTGTATGATCGCGCGCCCACGCTCCACTGCGCGGCCCCAGGCCCCGGCTCTTTCCAGGATTCGTTCATGTTCAAGGCTCTGCGTTACTTTGGCTGGCCCCTGCTCACCGGCGTGCTCATCGCCGCCCTGATCATCCAACGCTTTCCGGAGTGGGTCGGCTTGCCCAGCCAGGATGTCAACCTGCAACAGGCGCCCCAGTCCACGCAGGTGGTGCAGGGCCCGGTCTCCTATGCCGACGCCGTTACCCTGGCTGCGCCTGCGGTGGCCAACCTGTACACCACCAAGGTGGTGAACAAGAGCTCGCACCCGCTGTTCGAAGACCCGCAGTTCCGCCGGTTCTTCGGCGACAACCTGCCCAAGCAACGCCGCTGGGAGTCCAGCCTGGGCTCAGCGGTGATCATGAGCCCCGAGGGCTATCTGCTGACCAACAACCATGTGACCAGCGGCGCCGACCAGATCGTTGTGGCGCTCAAGGATGGCCGGGAAACCTTGGCCAGGGTGATCGGCAGCGACCCGGAGACGGACCTGGCGGTGCTCAAGATCGACCTGAAGAAACTGCCGGCCATCACCATCGGGCGCTCCGATACCATTCGCATCGGCGACGTGTCCCTTGCGATCGGCAACCCGTTCGGGGTCGGCCAGACCGTGACCATGGGTATCATCAGCGCCACCGGCCGTAACCAGCTGGGCCTGAACAACTACGAAGATTTCATCCAGACCGACGCGGCGATCAACCCGGGCAATTCGGGCGGCGCCCTGGTGGATGCCAACGGCAACCTGATCGGCATCAACACCGCCATTTTCTCCAAGTCGGGTGGCTCGCAAGGCATCGGCTTCGCCATTCCAGTGAAGCTGGCCCTTGAGGTGATGAAGTCGATCGTCGAGCACGGCCAGGTCATCCGGGGCTGGCTGGGCATCGAAGTTCAGCCGCTAAGCGCAGAGCTTGCCGAGTCGTTCGGCATGAAGGACCGGCCAGGCATCGTGGTGGCGGGCATTTTCCGCGAAGGCCCGGCGGCCAAGGCCGGTCTGCAGTTGGGGGATGTGATCCTGAGCATCAACGGCGAGCCGGCGGGCGATGGCCGCCGGTCGATGAACCAGGTGGCGCGCATCAAGCCCAACGAAAAGATCACCATCGAGGTGATGCGCAACGGTCAGCAGCTCAAGCTGATCGCCGAGGTAGGCCTGCGGCCACCGCCAGCGCCGGTGGCCAAGCAGGAAGAAAAGTAACGCAAGTGCCCAGCACGTGGGCGCTTGGGATTGGCCTGCGGCGCCACGCAGGCCAACCGCCCTTCTACTGCATCAATGCAGAATCTGGCTAAGGAACAAGCGCGTGCGGTCGCTCTGTGGCCGGTCGAAGAAATCGTCCGGTGACGCCTGCTCGACGATCTCGCCCTTGTCCATGAAGATCACCCGGTTCGCCACAGTGCGGGCAAAGCCCATTTCGTGGGTCACGCAGAGCATGGTCATGCCATCTTCGGCCAGGCCAACCATGGTATCGAGCACTTCCTTGACCATTTCCGGGTCCAGCGCCGAGGTCGGCTCATCGAACAGCATGATCTTGGGCTTCATGCACAACGCCCGGGCGATGGCCACGCGCTGCTGCTGACCACCGGACAACTGCCCTGGGTATTTGTGCGCCTGCTCCGGGATACGCACTCGCTCCAGGTAGTGCATGGCGATTTCCTCGGCCTTGCGCTTGGGCATCTTGCGCACCCACATGGGGGCCAAAGTGCAATTTTCCAGGATGGTCAGGTGCGGGAACAGGTTGAAGTGCTGGAACACCATGCCCACTTCGCGGCGGATGGCCTCGATCTGCTTGAGGTCGTTGGTCAGCTCCACACCGTCAACCACAATTCGCCCTTGCTGATGTTCTTCCAGGCGGTTCAGGCAGCGGATGGTGGTGGACTTGCCCGAGCCCGAGGGCCCGCACAGCACGATGCGCTCGCCTTGGCGAACATTGAGGTTGATGTCCTTGAGCACATGGAACTGGCCATACCACTTGTTCACGCCCTGCATCTGGATGATGCCTTCGGGGCCGGCAGGCTGCTTGATCGCTTCACTCATTTCGAAACTCCTAACGCTTGTGGCCAGTGTCCAGCTTGCGCTCCAGGTGCATGGAGTAGCGGGACATACCGAAACAGAAAATCCAGAAAACCAGGGCGGCGAACACATAGCCTTCGGTGGCCATGCCCAGCCAGGCCGGGTCGGCGGCAGCTTGCTTGACGCTGTTGAGCAGGTCGAACAGGCCGATGATGATCACAAGGCTGGTGTCCTTGAACAGGGCGATGAAGGTGTTGACGATGCCAGGGATAACCAGCTTGAGCGCCTGGGGCAGGATCACCAGCCCCATCGAGCGCCAGTAGCCCAGCCCCATGGCGGCGGCGGCTTCGTACTGCCCCTTGGGGATGGCTTGCAGGCCCCCACGCACCACTTCGGCGATGTACGCCGACTGGAACAGGATCACCCCGATCATGGCCCGTAGCAGCTTGTCGAAGCTCATGCCCTCGGGCAGGAACAGCGGCAGCATCACCGACGACATGAACAACACCGTGATCAGTGGCACGCCTCGCCAGAACTCGATGAAGGTTACGCACACCACTTTCACCGCCGGCATGCGCGAGCGCCGCCCCAGTGCCAGTACGATCCCCAGGGGCAAGGCCCCGACGATGCCCACGGTGGCGATCACCAGCGTCAGCATCAGACCGCCCCACTGGCTGGTCGGTACCGTCTCCAGGCCGAACAGTCCGCCGTGCAGCAGGGTGTAGGCCACCAACGGGTACAGCACCAGAAACCCCAGGCCGTAGACCGCCTTGCGCGGGAAGCTGCGGATGAACAGCGGCGCTGCGCCCAGCACCGCCAGCCATACCGTCAGGTCCACCCGCCAGCGCAACTCGGATGGGTAGTAGCCATACATGAACTGGCCGAAACGCTGCTGGATGAACACCCAGCAGGCGCCTTCCTTGGTGCAGTCGGCACGGGTGGTGCCCACCCAGTTCGCGTCAATCAACGCCCACTGCAGCAGCGGCGGCACGATCAGCCAGACCAGGTAGATGGCGAACAGGGTAAGCAGGGTGTTGAGCCAGCTGGAGAACAGGTTGGCACGCATCCAGGCGAGCACACCGACGGTCTTGACCGGAGGCGGCATGTCAGGTTTGAAAACATGGGCATTCACAGGCGTGTCCTCACCGTTCGATCAGCGCGATGCGCTTGTTGTACCAATTCATCAACAGCGAAATGCTGATGCTGATGGCCAGGTAGACGCTCATGGTGATGGCGATCACTTCGATGGCCTGGCCGGTCTGGTTGAGTACGGTGCCGGCGAACAACGAAACCATTTCCGGGTAGCCGATGCCTGCGGCCAGCGAGGAGTTCTTCGCCAGGTTCAGGTACTGGCTGGTAAGCGGTGGAATGATCACGCGCAGCGCCTGCGGGATGATTACCTTGCGCAAGGTTGGCCCTTCGCGCAGCCCTAGCGAACGCGCAGCCTCGGTCTGGCCGTGGCTGACCGAACGGATGCCCGAGCGCACGATTTCGGCGATGAACGCCGCCGTGTAGATCGTCAAGGCCAGGGTCAACGCCAGCAGTTCAGGGATCAGTACCCAGCCGCCGACAAAGTTGAAGCCCTTGAGTTGCGGCACCTCCCACTGCACGGGGCTGCCGAACAACAGCACACAGGCACTTGGGATGGTGATCATCAGCGCCAGCCCTACCCAGAACTTGTGAAACGGCTGGCCGGTTTCTTCGAAGCGCCGGTTGGCTCGGCGCACCATCAGCACGGTCGCCAGCACAGCTACCAGCAGGGCAGCCACGAAGGGCCAGAAGCCTTCTGCCATGGAGGCCCCAGGCATGTTCAGGCCGCGGTTGCTGATGAAGAACGCGTCGTCGATGTTGATGCTCCCCCGCGGCCCTGGCAGGGTCAGGAACACGGCGAAGTACCAGAACAGGATCTGCAACAGCGGCGGGATGTTGCGGAAGGTTTCCACATACACGGTAGCCAGCTTGTTGATCATCCAGTTCGGTGACAGCCTGGCGACGCCGATGATGAAGCCCAGCAGTGTGGCCAGCACTACGCCGATGAGGGTCACCAGCAAGGTGTTGAGCAGCCCGATGACGAACACCCGCGCATAGCTGTCCGACTCCACGTAGGGAATCAGGTGCTGGGCGATGCCGAAGCCGGCACTGCGGTCAAGAAAGTCAAACCCCGAGGTGATGCCCCGGTGCTGCAGGTTGGTTTGCGTGTTGTGAAACAGGTACCAGCCCAGACCGACCACGAAGACGATGGTCAGTAGCTGGAACAGCCACGCGCGCACACGTGGATCGCTCAGGGATAAACCCTTTCGTGCGCCAATTGGATTTTGCATGAAATGCCCCGAAGAAAAGGGTAGCGGACCGCCTGCGGCGGCGGGATGCCGCCGCAGGTGCAACCATCAGCGCACAGGGGGTGCGTACTGGATGCCGCCGTTGTTCCACAGGGCATTCATGCCACGGTCGATCTTCAGGTCGGTGCTCTGGCCAAGGTTCTTCTCGAACACTTCGCCGTAGTTGCCCACTTGCTTGACGATCTGTACTACCCAGTCTTTGGGCAGCTTGAGGTCCTTGCCGTACTCGCCGTCGCCACCGAGCAGACGCGCCACGTCCGGGTTCTTGGTGCCCTTGGCCTCGGCCTCGACGTTCTTGGAGGTGATGCCGGCTTCTTCAGCATTGAGCATGGCGAACAGGGTCCACTTGACGATGCTGAACCACTCCTCGTCACCCTTGCGCACGACCGGCCCCAACGGTTCCTTGGAAATGGTTTCCGGCAGTACCACGTAGTCAGCCGGGGCAGCCAGCTTGGAACGCTGGGCGAACAGTTGAGATTTGTCCGACGTCAGCACATCGCAACGGCCAGACTCCAGGGACTTGGCGCTTTCATCCGAGGTGTCGAAGGTGATGGGGGTGTATTTCAGGCCATTGGCGCGGAAGAAGTCCGATACGTTCAGTTCGGTCGTGGTGCCGGCCTGGATGCAGATGGTCGCGCCATCGAGCTCCTTGGCACTGGATACGCCAAGCTTCTTGTTGACCAGGAAACCTACGCCGTCGTAATAGGTGACCCCGGTGAACATCAGGCCCATGCCGGCATCGCGCGAGCTGGTCCAGGTGGTGTTGCGCGACAGCACGTCGACTTCGCCCGATTGCAGCGCGGTGAAGCGTTCCTTGGCGTTGAGCTGGCTGAACTTGACCTTGGTCGCGTCCCCGAACACGGCTGCCGCCACGGCGCGACAGACATCGGCGTCGATCCCGACGATCTTGCCTTGTGCATCCGGAACCGAGAAGCCAGGAAGACCGTCACTCACGCCACACTGGACGAAGCCCTTCTTCTTAACCGCATCGAGCGTCGCCCCGGCCTGGGCCGTGCTCACAGCGCCCAGGGCAGCGGCAGCGGTCAGGACTGCCAGGGTGGTTTTCAACATCTTCATTCACAACCTCCAAATCGCTCTTGTTGTATCGAGCCGGAATTGCACCGCACCCTTTTGAGGCGCATCCGACCCGTATTGGCTTGTTATTGGGTCACTTGGCGCAATGGGCTGTTCTGTGACAGCCTTCGCGTGCAAAGGGTGTTACCGTCTCGGCCTGTCCTTTGCATCACAGATGGAAGTGCAAACCGCGTACCAGATTGCGTGGCTTGAGCGTTTAAGCACGAGTCAAGTAGGGAAAGTTGCATCGTTGCGACATTCTTTTTCCGACTCGCCGGGCGCGCGCCTTCTTTTCAAGCACGACCTCTTCCACACGCACGTTTTCGGAGCAGCCATGACCGACCCACTCATTCTCGAACCTCAAAAAGCCGCAGATGCCTGTGTGATCTGGTTGCACGGCCTGGGCGCGGACCGTTACGACTTCCTACCGGTGGCCGAATTCATGCAGCAGCATCTGCTCACGACCCGGTTCGTCATGCCCCAGGCGCCGACCCGGCCGGTGACCATCAACGGCGGCTACGCCATGCCCAGTTGGTACGACATCAAGGCCATGACGCCGGCCAGGGCCATCGACGAGGCCGAGCTCGATGCCTCGGCCGAGCAGGTCATCGCCTTGATCAAGGCCGAGCAGGCCAAGGGCATCAGCCTGTCGCGCATCTTCCTGGCCGGGTTCTCCCAAGGCGGCGCCGTGGTGCTGCACACGGCCTATATAAAGTGGCAGGAAGCCCTGGGTGGCGTGCTGGCCCTCTCCACTTATGCCCCCACCTTCGCTGACGCGCACACCCTGAGCGCGTGCCAGCAACGCACCCCGGCCCTGTGCCTGCATGGCGTGCACGACCCGGTGGTGATCCCATCGATGGGGCGCACGGCCTTCGAGTACCTGAACACCTGGGGCGTCGCTGCCCGCTGGCACGAGTACCCAATGAAACATGAAGTGGTCGTCGAAGAGCTGAACGACATCCTCCAATGGCTGACCACGCAACTTCAGTAAGCCGCGCGCACGGGTCGTTCAAGGCCATTGCACTACGCCGAGCAGGGATCTTGCATTACACTGCCCGGCGTACATTCCTTAACCAATTGACGAGATGACCGTGCTCAAGGCACTCAAGAAAATATTCGGCAAGGGAGACATTGCCCCCCAGGCCACTGCGCCCACTGCCAGCACTGCCCCGGCGCCAGCGGCCCCTCAGGCCCATGCGCCATCGGCCCCTGCCGTTGCGCGCACCCAGCCTGCCGCCCAGGTCGAACAACCTGCCGCTACCAAGCCTGCCAGCGACAAACCGCGTCGAGAGCGCAAGCCAAAACCCAAGCCGCAGGCCAGCCTGTGGAAACCGGAGGACTTCGTGGTCGAGCCCCAAGAGGGCAAGACGCGTTTCCACGACTTCAAACTCTCCAACGAGCTAATGCACGCCATTCACGACCTGGGTTTCCCCTACTGCACGCCAATCCAGGCGCAGGTGCTGGGCTTCACGCTGCGCGGCCAGGATGCGATCGGCAGGGCCCAGACCGGTACGGGCAAGACTGCCGCGTTTCTGATCTCGATCATTTCCCAGCTGCAACAGACGCCCCCGCCCAAGGAACGCTACATGGGCGAGCCACGTGCACTGATCATCGCCCCCACCCGCGAACTGGTGGTGCAGATCGCCAAGGACGCGGTTGCCTTGACCAAATACACCGGCCTGAACGTGATGAGCTTCGTCGGCGGCATGGACTTCGACAAGCAGCTCAAGGCCCTGGAAGCACGGCACTGCGACATCCTGGTAGCTACGCCCGGCCGCCTGCTGGATTTCAACCAGCGTGGCGAGGTGCACCTGGACATGGTCGAGGTGATGGTGCTGGACGAAGCCGACCGCATGCTGGACATGGGCTTCATCCCGCAGGTGCGCCAGATCATTCGCCAGACGCCGCCCAAGAGCGAGCGCCAGACGCTGCTGTTCTCGGCCACTTTCACCGATGACGTGATGAACCTGGCCAAGCAGTGGACGACCAATCCCGCCATCGTCGAGATCGAGCCCGAGAACGTGGCCAGCGAAACGGTCGAGCAGCACGTTTATGCGGTGGCTGGCAGCGACAAGTACAAGCTGCTGTACAACCTGGTGACCCAGAACAAGTGGGAACGGGTGATGGTGTTCGCCAACCGCAAGGACGAAGTACGCCGTATCGAGGAAAAACTGGTACGCGATGGTGTCAATGCCGCGCAGTTGTCCGGCGATGTACCCCAGCACAAGCGTATCCGTACCCTCGAGAACTTCCGTGAGGGGCGCATCACGGTGCTGGTGGCGACCGATGTGGCTGGACGCGGGATCCATATCGACGGCATCAGCCATGTCATCAATTTCACCCTGCCGGAAGACCCTGACGACTACGTGCACCGGATCGGCCGGACCGGCCGGGCAGGCACCAGCGGCGTATCGATCAGCTTTGCTGGCGAAGATGATTCGTACCAGTTGCCTGCGATCGAGACGCTGCTGGGGCGCAAGATCAAGTGCGAGATGCCGCCTGAGGAGTTGCTCAACCCGGTGCCGCGCAAGCACGCCTGATCGGGTTGGGTCGGTCAGGTCGATCTGCCCATGCTCCTGGCCGCCGGACCGGCCTCGATGGGCCGCGCAGCGGCCCTGGGCACCACAGATCCCCGGGCGTTCGTGCAGCGCCCAAGGTCAATCGCGCCCCCCTACCCCCATCGCCCCGCCGCGTCCTGATCGCTCTGACGTCCGTCCACCCATCGTTCCCCTTGCCCGGTCGTTTCCTTCTTCCAGAACGGTGCCCGGGTCTTCAGGTAATCCATGATGAAGTTGCAAGCCTCGAACGAGGCCTGCCGATGGGCACTGGCCACGCCGACGAACACGATCGGCTCGCCGGGCGCCAAATGCCCCACGCGGTGCAGCACCTCGACCTTCAACAACGGCCAGCGCTGCTGTGCCTCGGCCACGATCTTGGCCAGGGCCTTCTCGGTCATGCCGGGATAATGCTCGAGCACCATGCCCGCCACCTCCTGGCCGTCGTTGAAGTCCCGCACGTAGCCGATGAAACTGACCACTGCCCCGACACCCACGTTGGCCGCATGCAAGGCGCTGGTCTCAACGCCCGGATCGAAAGCGCCTTCCTGTACCCGAACGGCCATGCTCAACCTCCGGTCACAGGCGGAAAGAAGGCCACTTCGTCGCCGTCTTGCACAGGCTCATCCAGCCTGCACAATTCCTCGTTGCGCGCGCACATCAGGTTTTGCTCGGCCAGCACCTGGTAAGGCTCGCCTCTACCCACCAACGCCAGGCGCACATCGTCCACTACCCTGAACGTCCCTTCGAGCGACTCGCTACCGCGCTCCAGCCGCTCCCGGTAGCGAGCGAAATACATCACCTTGATCTTCATCAGCCTTGCACCTTGTACGGGCCGCTTTTGCCGCCTAGCTTCTCCAGCAGGCGCACTTGCTCGATGACCATGCCCTTGTCCACGGCCTTGCACATGTCATAGAGGGTCAACGCGGCTACGCTGGCCGCCGTCAGCGCCTCCATCTCCACACCGGTCTGCCCGGCCAGCTTGCACCGGGCGACGATGCGCACTGCATCACTGCCCTCGGCGCTGAGCTCGACCTTGACACTGGTCAGCATCAGCGGATGACACAACGGAATCAGGTCGCTGGTCTTCTTCGCCGCCTGGATGCCGGCGATGCGCGCCACGGCGAAGACATCACCCTTGGGGTGCTCACCGTCGACGATCATCTGCAGGGTGCGCGGCAACATGCGCACGCGCGCTTCGGCCATGGCCTCGCGCTCGGTCACGGCTTTTTCAGTGACGTCGACCATGTTGGCCCGCCCTTGGGAATCAAGATGTGTCAGCACTGCTCTGCTCCTGTGAAGGGAGCTGAGAGTGTAAACCGGTGGGTCAGGTTTGAGCAGGGGCCAGGCCGACGCATTGCGGCCCGAAGCCGCCGGGCGGTGAACCGCCCGGCGCGCGGGGCTACTACATGTGTGACTCGGCGAACTCGGCCAGCACCGACCGAGGCACCCCTTGCAGGGTGATGTGCACGCCATGGGGGAAGTCCTTGAAGCGTTCGGTCAGGTAGGTCAGGCCCGAACTGGTCGCGGACAGGTAGGGTGTATCGATCTGCGCCAGGTTACCCAGGCACACCACCTTCGATCCCGCGCCGGCACGGGTGATGATGGTTTTCATCTGGTGCGGCGTGAGGTTCTGGCACTCATCGATGAGGATCAGGCTCTGCTGGAAGCTGCGACCACGGATGTAGTTGAGCGACTTGAACTGCAGCGGCACACGTTCGAGGATGTACTCGACACTGCCGTGGGTGCTTTCATCGTCCATGTGCAAGGCTTCGAGGTTGTCGGTAATGGCGCCCAGCCAAGGCTCCATCTTCTCGGCCTCTGTTCCCGGCAGAAAACCGATCTCCTGGTCGAGCCCCTGCACGCTTCGGGTGGCGATGATGCGCCGGTAGCGCTTGCTGACCATGGTCTGCTCGATGGCCGCCGCCAGTGCCAGGATGGTCTTGCCCGACCCCGCCGCCCCGGTCAGGTTGACCAGGTGGATATCCGGATCGAGCAGCGCCAACAGCGCCAGGCTCTGATGAATGTCACGCGGTTTCAGGCCCCAGGCTTCCTGGTGCAGCAGCGGCTCCTGGTGCAGGTCGAGCAGCAGCAGTTCGCCCTCACGCGTGCCCTTGATCCAGCCAACGAACCCTTGCTCATCAATGATGAACTCGTTCACGTGCACCGCAGGCAGCGGCTCGGCCAGTTGCACCCGGTGCCAGGTACGGCCACGTTCCTGACGCGTGTCGACCTTGCTGACCCGATCCCAGAACGAGCCGGTGACTGAATGGTAGCCCTTGGACAACAGCGACACGTCGTCGACCAGCTGGTCGGTGCTGTAGTCCTCGGCGGCGATGCCGCAGGCGCGCGCCTTCAGGCGCATGTTGATGTCCTTGGTGACCAGCACCACGTCCAGGTCGGTGCGCCGTGCCCTGACTTCGAGCAGCTGATTGATGATGATGTTGTCGTTAAGGGTTTCGGGCAACAGCTTGTTCGGCTCGTTGCGAGGAGTCATCAGGATGGACAGATACCCTTTTGGCCCACTCTTGCCACGCTGGATGGGTACCCCCTGCTCCACCACGCTGGGCGAGGCATCACCCAGCGTCTGGTCGATCAGGCGGATGGCCTGGCGGCATTCGGCAGCAATGCTTTGCTTACCGGCCTTGAGCTTGTCGAGTTCCTCCAGCACCGTCATGGGAATGGCGACGTGGTGCTCCTCGAAGTTGAGTAATGCGTTGGGGTCGTGAATCAGGACGTTGGTATCGAGCACATAGAGGATTGGCTTGCTGGAGGAAGGGGTGCGTCCTTGGTCATCCATACTCGGTCACCTTATGTCGAAGCGGCACGGCGTGGTCTGTTACGCCGCGGAGTGACTGCCGTTCTTCCCGTATCCGCGTTGTTACGGGCGGGAAGCGATCTGGCCAGGTGGACCGATGTGACGCCACCTGTGCTGCAGGAATCGGCTGTCTGGTTTCTTCATACCGCAAAAGCCATGACCGGAAAAAGCATTTTCATGCGATTGCCAACTTTATTTTTCCGATTGACGAACAGGCCTTGGCGCCAGCGCCAAGCAGGTCTACAGTCAGAAGTCAGGTTGCTGCTCGCCCTGTCCATATTCGCGACAATCCTGCCAACCAATGCCGCTTTGCGCGGTGTGCTCAAGCAGCCATTGCACCGCAGGCCTGGCCTTGGGCAAGGCGTCGTGAAACTGGATCACGCCTTTGCGCCATAGCAGCATCAAGGTCAACACACGCTGGGCTGAGGCCTGCGCACTCAAGCCCGAGTCGTCCTGCGCATCGATGTCCCACAGCGAGACCTGCAACTGCTGACGCTGCATGAACGCCTGGCCGTCGGCCCGCCGTTGGCCATACGGTGGGCGAAACAGCGGCACATACTGGTCGGGCAGGTCTGCCCGCACCCGTGCCTGACTGCGGCTGATCGAGGCCTGCCAATCCGTCCACTGCGCATGGGACCGGTATTCCCACCCCTGAATGCCTACGCACTGGCCAGCATACAAGCGCCGCAGGGCCGCCAGCGACTCGCCGTCGCGACGTTGCTGCAAACGGCTGCCGAGCACGAAGAACGTCCCGTCGAGTTTCTGCTTGCGCAAGTAGGCAGTCAGCTCGTCGGTGGTGCCTGCCGCCGCGCCCGGCCCACCGGCAAAGGTGAGCAGAAACAGCCGGTCATTGAGTTCATCGCCGTTGCGCTCGGCTGCAGACAGCCGCTGTACTTCGCTGCTGGTCTGGGGCAACAACGCCGCCTTGCGCAGTTGCTCGTTCAGGTACTGCTCATGAAATTGCCGGCTGGGCTCGATCCAGCCGGTGTAGAACTCACCCACATCGGTGGCGAAGGTCGCAGCTTGCAAGCGCAGTTCGGCCATCGACGTCACCGCATAGCAAAAGGACGCATCTTGCTCGCAACTGCGTTGCGCCTGTTGATAACCCTGCCAAAGACGCTGCCACAGCCGCGCCCGCACCTGCCTGATCTTCTGCAAGTTGACCTGCCGCAGGCCCAGCCGGGCTGCCAGGGCGTTCTCGTCGAGCAGCTCGTTCTCGTGCAGTACCCGGGCGAACGAGAGGATTTCGGCCCGCGACGCCACATCGAACAGCGCAGGGCTGTCCAGTTGCTCGGGCCACAGGCCACGGTCCAGGCTGGCCGGCGTGGAAGGGGCGGCTTGCACGGCCAGGCTCAACAGGCCAGTCAGCAGGGCTGAAACGACGCGCACGGTCAGGGCTCCGTTCAAGGAAAACAGGCACTATAGCCGCTGCATCGGCCATGGGCGTTGACTATTGTCGCCATAGTTTGGACTTGCCTCGTCCAACCCTTAGAATCCCCGCTCTTTGATGCCAGGAGCAGATCCGATGCTGACGGTGATTTCCCCCGCCAAGACCCTCGACTACGACACCCCACCGGTGACCGAGCGCTTCACCCTGCCCCGCCACCTCGACCATTCCCAGGAACTGATCGAGCAGCTGCGAGAAATGAGCCCGGCGCAGATCAGCGAACTGATGCACCTGTCCGACAAGCTCGCGGGCCTGAACGCCGCGCGTTTCGGCAGCTGGACACCCACGTTCACGCCAGAGAACGCCAAGCAGGCCCTGCTGGCCTTCAAAGGTGACGTCTACACCGGCCTGGACGCCCAGACCTTGGGTGAAGACGACCTCAGCTACGCCCAGGATCACCTGCGCATGCTCTCCGGCCTCTACGGCCTGCTGCGCCCGCTGGACCTGATGCAGCCCTATCGCCTGGAAATGGGCACCAAGCTGGCCAACGCCCGCGGCAAGGACCTTTACGCGTTCTGGGGCACGCGTATCAGCGAGTGGCTCAACGAGGCCCTGGCCGAACAGGGCGACGATCTGCTGCTGAACCTGGCCAGCAACGAATATTTCAGCGCGGTCAAGCGCAGCGCCCTGAAGGCCCGGGTGATCAATGTGGACTTCAAGGACCTGAAAAACGGCCAGCACAAGATCATCAGCTTCTACGCCAAGAAGGCGCGCGGTATAATGAGCCGCTTCGTCATCGAAGAGCGCATCAGTGACCCAGCGCAGCTCAAGCAGTTCGACGTGCAGGGGTATTACTACAGCGCCGAGCAGTCGAAGGTCGATCACCTGGTGTTCTTGCGCGATCAGCCCGAAGCATAGGGCGCCGAGCGCGTCGGGGCATCAGGGTAACCTGACGTACCCTGCCCCCAGCCCTGACACCTCGACCCCCTGGGGCCCTATGCCGTCCACGCTGACGGTCACCTCGCTCGGCGCTTGGCCAGGGTCCTCACGAAACCACACGACGTGCTCACCTGCGCTGCCGCGCTGCAGCGCCTCTGGCGGGATGACCAACGCCTGGGCCTTGCTCGAGATACGTATGTCCACCTGCGCGCTCATGCCCAGGCGCAAGCTAGAGCGGGCTGGCTCGGCGGGCAGCTCGAGTTCGGCCACCACTTCATACCAGGCCCCTGCGCCATCCAGCGTCCTGGGTTGCTGAGCGATGGGACCTAGTTTGCCTTCAAGGTGCTGCCCGGCCACGGTGACTCGCACATGCTGCCCTTGCTGTACGTTGGGCAAGTCCTGCTCCTCGACTGTTGCCAGCACCTGCAATCGGTCCAGGCCGATGAGCTCGAGCACTGGCACGCCGCGCGCGACGTGTTGGCCAGCCTGCAAGGGCACGACCTGATTGACGCCTGCGGTCTTGGCAGGGACGACAACGCCGCTCAAAGGCGCATTGACGGTGCGTTGCCCATGCAGCGCGAGCAGCGCATGGTACTGAGCTTCAGCGTTCAGCAGCTCCATACGGGCAATCTGAAGGGCGTCGCCTTGACCCTGTGCAAGGGTCTGCTCCAACGCCTGCTCGGCCTCAAGCAGCGCCTGCGCATGCATGTCGACCAGCTGGATCAGGCTACGAACTTCCATACCCGCGACGATCCCGCGCTCGAAAAGGCGCCGGTTTTCTTCCAGGTCCAGCTGACTTGTGGACAGCGCATTGCGGGCGCTGCTCAGGTTTCGTTTCGCCCGGGCCACCTCGGGACCGGTGGTCCAGTGCTCCAGTGCGTCCGCGTAGCGGCGGGCTTTCAACCAGGCCGCCTGAGCCATGCGCAATTCGATGTCGAGCTGTTCGGTATCGAGGGTGAACAGTGGATCACCCGCGCTTACCTGCTGCCCAGGCTGTGCCAAAACCGCTGCCACCCGTCCCTCGAAGGGCGCATTCACCGTCACCTGACGCGCAGCCTGGAGGCGACCGACCAAGCCCAGTCGTTGCTCGAGCGTCTGCGGCTCGATGCGCACCCATCGCGCCGTCTCAGGCTGCACCGAGCGGCCCCCCTGATACCACGCGCCGAATCCGACGCTCAGCACTAGCAGCAGCAGACCGTTGCGCCAGTTAGTCATGGAGTACAACCCCCCAGCGCCCAAGGGTCGTGCCCAGCAGTTGGTCAAGGCTTGTCTGACCATTGAGATAGGCGATAGCCGCATCCAGACGCGCATGCTGAGCATAGCGAAGGTCACTTTCGAAGCTCAGGACCTCGAAGTTGCTTGAGCGGCCAAGCGACAGTTTTTCTTGCTCGATCGCAAGCTTGCGCCGGGATAACGCCAGCGCCCGGCCGGCGATCTGCAACTGCCGCCATCGCCCCTGAATATCCTTCACGGCGTTGAAGATTTCGCGTTGCAGCTGTTGGTCGGTTTCGGCCTGCCCCAGGGCATGTTCTTGCAGCGCAACCTGCGTGCGCACCTGAGCTTGTCGTGCCTGAAGGTCACCGATGGGGATCGCCAGCTCCAGCCCGACGTAATGCCGCCAGCTGGCCTGCAGGCCGGGCCTTTCGTGGGCCTGCGCGGCGCCGGCAACCAGCGACAGGTCCCAGCGCTGCTGGTCCTTGGCCAACAGCAGGTCCACGGCAAGCTGCTCGCCTGTGAGCTGCTGCATGAGGTAGGCCGGTTGCAGAGCCTTGGCCCGGGCGAGCGCACGGGTAGCGTCAAGGTGGACCTGGCGTGGCTCGATCTCATCCACGGCCAGCAGTGGCGTGCTCAAGTCAATGGCCAAGGTCTGGGC
The DNA here is from genome assembly GCF_046231935.1 of Pseudomonas sp. KCJK9111. Classification (NCBI taxonomy): domain Bacteria; kingdom Pseudomonadati; phylum Pseudomonadota; class Gammaproteobacteria; order Pseudomonadales; family Pseudomonadaceae; genus Pseudomonas; species Pseudomonas sp. KCJK9111. The sequence continues at coordinate 20,039 of NZ_JBJJMO010000064.1, forward strand.
CAGTGCCAGGCGACTTTCTTCCAGTTGCCGGTGACTGTTCTCCCGGGCCAACTCCTGGTTGGCCACTTCCGCTTGCGTCTGAACAATGTCGAACGCTGCCATGCGGCCGGTTGCGATGAGCGCCCGGTTCACGTCGACCAAACGCCGGGCACGCTGCAAGGCCTGGTCAGCGATCTTTTGCTGCTCCTGGGCACGGAGCAAGGCTCGATAAAGCAGGATGACCTGACTGATGGTCTGCCCCACGGTTTCGCGCAAGGCCAATCGGTTGAGCTGCTCCGACAGTTGCGCCTGACGCAAGGGGGCGGTGGCGACGTCCACGCCAGCGCCGCGCAGCAAGGGCTGGACCACGGTCAGGTTCGCCCCGTCCCGTTGGCGGGGCCGTTGGCCCTCAATCTCGATGTGGTCATAAGACCAGTCAAGGTCCAGGCGTGTACCGAAGGGGGTCAGCAGGCTGGCGGCAGGCACGAGCTGCACATCGCGCTGGCGGTCGTTCTGATCGCGGTGACGCAGGTAGCGCGCCTTGAGCAGCAACTGCGGGGCGTATCGGTCGCGCGCCACGCGCAGGTCGAACCTGTCCGCCACACGCTTGAGGTGGGCGCTTCGAATGGCACGGTTTTCACGCAATGCCAAGGCCACGGCTTCATCGAGTTGAAGCGGCACTGGATCGGTCCGGGCCAGGGCCAACGCGCTGACCGCATCTGCCCGGGCTGCGATGGGAATGGACAACACCCAGGCCAGCGCCAGCCAACTAGTCTTCACGCAGCGCCTCCACCGGCTGCAACCTTGCTGCCGCAACCGCTGGGTATACCCCGCAGGCAACCCCTACGGTCACTGAACTGACCATGCCAAGCGGCACCGCGGCCAGGGCCAGCCCAGTAGGCCACCCGGACAGCAGGGCAAAAATCCAGGCGGCCAGTACGCCGATCAAGGCCCCGCCAACCGCCCCCGTGCCTGACAGCAACATGGCTTCGAGCAGAAATGACCAGCCGATATCCTGTGCCCGCGCGCCCAATGCAAGGCGAATACCGATTTCTCGGCGTCGTTCGGCCACCGTCATGAGCATGATGTTCATCACCCCGATGCCGCCCAGCAACAAGGCGATGCCGGCAAACCCGGCCAACAGCCACGTGAGCATTTGCGATTGAGCGGTCATGCCCGCCAACAGTTGACTGGGCAACCTGACGAGCACCTGGTGGCGCGGCAACTGCATCTGCAGGTAAGCGGACAGGTGATCGGCTGCCAACGCCAGGGACTGCGCGTCGCGCCCCAGTGCCAGCACCAGGCTTACCTCCGGCGTCGGCGTCAATCGGCGCATGCCTGCCAATGGCATCCACACGGCCTGGTCGAGCATGACCGGCAACAGCGGGTTGTCACCGGTCGAGACCAACAGGCCAACTACGTCATACACGTAACCGCCTATCTGCAACCGATCGCCCGTCTTGGCGTCCAGCTGCCTGGCCAGGATGCTGCCCAGCACCACGTGGGGTGCCTTGTCGTCATGCGCCGACAGCAAGCGACCTTCGTCCACGTCCAGCTTCAACAACCTGGCAAGGCCAGCGCCGCTGCCGATTATCATCGCCTCCTGCTGCAGGCCAGCACGGCGAATGCTGGCCGCAGCCACGCTGATCGCGACGGCCGCCCGTACGGACGCCGGCATGGCGGTCAGATCAGGTTCGGCTTTCGGGCCTGCCGTGCCCTCGCGCTGCAGTTCAGCGACCATCAGCTCACTGCCAAGGCCCTCATACAGCTGCTGCGCATGCTGCGCTGCGCTTTGCCCCATGTTCAGCAACGCCACTACCGACGCGCAGCCGACGCCGATACCCAGCAAGGCCAGCCAGGCACGACGCCCCATCAACCGCACGTTGTCCAATGCCTCTCTCAGACGTTGCTGCCAGCCAGGGCCGTAGGGCTCATGCATCGGTCAGCCTGCCTTGATCGACGCGCACACGCCGCTGCAGTCTGTGCGCCACTTTGGCGTCATGGGTGACCACCAGCAAGGTCGTGCCCCTCTCCCGGTTGAGCGTCAGCAGCAGTTGCAGGACCTGCTCACCGGTCTGGGCGTCAAGGCTCCCGGTGGGCTCATCGGCCACCAGCAGGTTCGGCTCGGTGACCAACGCACGCGCGATCGCCACACGTTGGCGCTGACCACCGGACATCTCGGCGGGCCGCTTGCCAGCCTGACTGGCAAGGCCAACGGCACGCAATTGCACCTCGGCGAGCTGGCGGGCAACGGGCAAGCGCAGCCCTCGATACGACAGCGGCAACGCCACGTTGTCCAGGGCGCATAACCGCGGCAGCAGGTTGAAGCTCTGGAAGCCGAAGCCGATCAGGCGGTTACGCATCACGGCGCGCTGGTCGGCGCTGGCCCCTGTCATGTCGGTACCACCGATCCATACCTGGCCTGCGCAAGGGCGGTCCAGCAGCCCAATGAGGTTCAGCAACGTGCTCTTGCCCGAACCGGACGGGCCGATGACAGCGCACGTTTGCCCGCTGGGGATCAACAGGTCGATGCCGTGAAGCACCGGCACGTCACCCTGAAAACGGCTGACATTGCACAGCTGTACGGCGGGCATCATGCGGGCTTGCCTGGTTCGTCAGGGCCTTCGAGCGGCGGGTGATCTTTTTTTGCCTGTTCTTCAAGCTTGCGGGCGGTTTTCAGGAGGGTGTCGATCAGAGAATCGGGATCATCGCTGCGAGGGGGGTCGGTTTTGCCTATCATCAGGGTCATGTTGACTTCGTAATTGCCGAAACCTGCTTCCAGAATGGGCGGCAGCGACTTGTAGGTTGCAATAATTTCCCTGATCGCCTCATCTTGATACCCCGTCTGCTGATATTCAGCGTTTGCTTTATCCACCATCGCCCGGGACCATACTTCATAGCGCTTGCCTAACTCTCTGCTTGCGGCGAGGCGCTCGTTGTGGGTGAAATCGCCGCCTTCGTCGTAACCAATCAAAGCGAGCTGTTCAATTGTCAGTTTCTGGAAAGGATTACTCCCCTTTCCGTTCAGAAAATCCGTGGCTTGCCTTGCCCTGGCCAATAACTCGGGATCATCCGTGTCTGGGACATGTGCGTCGTGAAGGGGCTTGGTAAGCCTATACGCACTTCCGCCTAGCTCCATCTGTATCTTGGATGCCAAAGCAGCCAGCTCTTGCCGACTAAGCTGACTGTCGCGCGCAGCCGCCCGCTGAGCGGCACTTGCAAGTTGTTTGGACAACGTAGAAAGATCAAGGGAGGCTTGGCGAGTTGCACCTGAGGTTGCCGCGGCCTCTTGATTCGGGACTGCTGAATGGGTATGGACGCGCGTAGAAGCGACCGCACGGAGTGGAGCAACAGAAAACTCACCAACTTTTGACATGACCAATCACTCACTATTTTGAAGTTCCACGGACAGCCCAAATGCCCGCAGTGCTTGTGACGCCAAGCACTGCAGGCATTTTTAGCCGCTTACTTCATGGTGAATTCAGCCTTCCAGGCATAATTCGCGCTGAATCCAGAGTTCACAGCCGTGCACGTGGCCCCACCGGAAGGGGTCGCGGTCTTGTTCCATTTAGGCTGTTTGATGCCACCGGACATCATCATCACGAACGTAGTGCTGAAAGCACAGGTTTTACCCCCTGCCGCATACCTCAACATGGCGCCGTTGGTATCGGGACTCACCAATCGTTGCACGCTAAAGGTAATCGATGAGCCGGGCTGTACCTCCTGAAGTGGTGTGGGCCTGGCAATCTGATACGTACTGGTCTCGTTCGCATTGGTCAGCTGAAGCTTCACCGACTCGGTTCCGAGGTTTCTGAACGTCACTTCAACGGGCGGCCCCGCAAGGGCTGGGGCCGCTGCCAGCATGACTGCGGTGGCAGAGAGGATTCGCATGCAGTTCTTCATCGTTTCAAGCCTCGTCTCTTCCATGTGGTTAGGGATCAGACGCCTGCGTGGGCCGGCCACGCATTGACTGCGACGATCCTTC
>NZ_JBJJMO010000065.1:0-23940 GCF_046231935.1 Pseudomonas sp. KCJK9111
CCCATCCGGTCCTGGGCTGGTCCCATTCCAGATCGGGCTACAAACCCTCAGCCCATAGTCCCCGGCACCAGCACGATCCGTTGCCCGCCCACATCCTGTGCATAGCGCTCCAGTACCTGCCGACAGACTCCAACCACTTCCTCCACCAACGCCACCCCGGTCTGCCAGGCCACCACCAGTTCCAGGCTCGGCGGGGGCTCGAGCCCAGCCAGCAGCACCAGGTCACCCTGGTTCAGTTCGGCCTCTACCAGGGCAGGCGGCAAGGCCCCGATGCCAAAACCGTCGCGCAACAAGCGGGTAATAGCCGCTACCGAATTGACGCAGTTCAGCCGCGGCGTTTGCGCCCCGGCCCCTTGCAACAAGGCCAGCACTTCCTGATGCGGCCGTGAATTCTTCGAGAAGGTCACGATGCGCTCGCGCCCCAGTTCGATCAGTGACGTGTAGTCCCTGTGCAGGTGCGAGCCTGCCGCGACTATCCAGCCCATCGGGTAGCGCGCCAGATCCAGGCTGCGGATCGAGGGCTCGCGCAGCAAGTCTGTTTGCACGATAACGTCCAAAAAACCCTTGTGCAGTTGTTCGCGCAGGTTCAGCGCCGTGTCGGCGATGAGTTCGATTTCCACCTGCGGATAGCGCTCGGTCAATTCGGCCACCAGCGCGCTCATCCAGGTATGAATGACCGTGTCCATCACCCCGAGACGAATACGCCCGACCTTGGCCCGGTCGCTGTCCAGCGATTGTTTGAGCGCCTTGGCGGTTTCCAGCATGCGCTCGGCATGTTCCAGCACCTTGCTGCCTTCCGGAGTGAGGCTGACCCCGCGCGAGTCGCGCAACAGCAGCTTGACGCCCAGGTCGGCCTCCAGCGCCGCGATACGGCTGGACACCGACGCCTGGGTGGTGAACAGCTTCTGCGCGGTCAGGCGGAAGCTCTTGAGACGAGCGACCCAGACGAACGTTTCGAGAAAGCGAAGGTTCATGATCAGTTTTTCTTGTTCCAGACCCAGGGTTTTTCTCGTTGGACGTCAGCGCCGCGTGCTCTGAACATGAAGCCCAGGCCGCGACCTTTGCTGTCGCCCCATAAAACAATACCAACAAGCCGAGGCATCCATGAACCCCACCGGCACGCAGCAGCAGGTCAGTTCCCCATCCTCCTCCGGGCCTTTTGCCTGGTACCGCGACATCGATCAGCAACAACGGCGCACCTTCTGGAGCTGCAAGATCGGCTATGGCCTGGACGGCATGGACACGCAGATGCTGAGCTTCGTCATCCCCACGCTGATCATGCTATGGGGCATCACCACCACCGAGGCTGGGCTTATCCACACCAGTACCCTGGTCGCTTCGGCCATCGGTGGCTGGGTGGCCGGCATTCTCTCCGACCGCATCGGCCGGGTCCGCACCCTGCAACTGACGGTGCTGTGGTTCGCCTTCTTCACCTTCCTCTGCGGCTTTGCCCAGAACTACGAGCAACTGCTGGTCGCCAGGACCCTCATGGGGTTTGGCTTCGGCGGTGAGTGGACGGCAGGCGCGGTGCTCATCGGCGAGGTTATCCGTGCCCAAGACCGCGGCAAGGCAGTGGGCATGGTGCAGTCAGGCTGGGCCATTGGTTGGGGGCTGACGGCCATCCTGTACGCGCTGCTCTTCACTTGGTTGCCGCAGGAGCAGGCCTGGCGAGCGCTGTTTTTACTGGGGCTGGTGCCGGCCGTGTTCGTGATCTTCGTTCGGCGGCTGGTGAAAGACCCGGAGGTCTACCGCCAGGCCAAGGCAGCCGAAGACACCGAGGCGCCATCGCACTTCTACGAAATCTTCGCCCCCGGTCTGCTCTGGACCACCGTGCGCGCCTCGCTGCTGACCACTGGCGCACTGGGCGGCTATTACGCAATCACCGCCTGGCTGCCCACGTTTCTGAAGAACGAACGCGGGCTGAGCGTGCTGGGTACCGGCGGCTACCTGGCGATGGTGATCGTAGGCTCCTACGTGGGCTACGTGGTCAGCGCCTACCTGTCCGACCTGCTAGGGCGCAAAAAGAATTTCATCCTGTTCGCCGTAGGCTCGTTCGTCATCGTGCTGCTGTACACGCAAATGCCCGTCAGTGATGGGGTGATGCTGTGGTTGGGCTTCCCGCTGGGCTTTTTCGCCTCGGGCATCTTCAGCGGCATGGGGGCCTTTCTGACCGAGCTGTTTCCCACGCGGGTGCGCGGCTCGGGGCAGGGCTTTTGCTACAACGTCGGCAAAATCGTCGCGGCGCTGTTCCCGCTGCTGATTGGTATGCTGGGGCAGCAGGTGCCGCTGGGCCTGGGTATCGGCTTGTTCTCGGCCGTGTCCTATGGCGTGGTGATCGTGGCAGCGCTAAGCCTGCCAGAAACACGCGGCAAACAATTGCAGGCGCGCTAAGGTAGGAACATGAATAACGACAAGGGGTACACCATGGTGCAACGCCTGTTACTCAACTGCGACATGGGCGAAAGCTTCGGCAGCTGGCGCATGGGCCTGGATGCCGAGGTCATGCCCTACATCGACTGTGCCAACATTGCCTGCGGCTACCACGCTGGTGACCCCGGCATCATGCGCCGCACCGTGGCGCTGGCGCTGGAACACGGGGTAACCATTGGCGCACACCCGGCCTACCCGGACCTGGTCGGCTTCGGCCGGCGCAGCCTGGCGTGCAGTGCCGAAGAAATCCGTGACCTGCTGCACTACCAGATCGGCGCGCTCGATGGCATCTGCAAGGCCCAGGGCACACGCGTCGCCTACGTAAAACCCCACGGTGCGTTGTACAACGACATGATGGCCGACCCATTGATCCTGCGCACGGTGCTGGAGGCCGTGGCGGCCTATGACAGTGGCCTGCCGCTGATGCTCATGGCTACGGCCGACAATGGGGCGGCCCAGGCGCTGGGTACTGAAATCGGCGTACCGCTCTGGTTCGAGGCGTTTGCCGATCGGGCCTACACCGCCAGCGGCCACCTGGTGTCGCGACGCCTGCCGGGCGCCGTGCACCACGACCCGGCGCAAGTGGTCGAGCAAGCCGTAAAGCTGGCCCGCGGCGAAGCACTGCTGGCCAGTGATGGCACTGGACTGCTGCTCAAAGCCCATACGCTCTGCGTCCATGGGGACAACGACAGCTCTGTGACGGCAGTTCGGCAGATCCGCCAGGCACTCGATGGGATCAGATCAGCATGACCCCACGCATCGAAGTGGTCGGCATCGATTGCCTGATGGTGCGTCTGTTCGAGCGCATCGAGGAAGCCAACATGCCTTGGGTGCTTGCCGCCAGTCAGCGCTTGCAAGGGGCTTTTGGTGCGCACTTGCGCGACCTGGTGCCGTCCTACACCACCCTCATGGTGCATTTCGACCTACCGCCGGCCGATGCACGCTGCCTGATCGTGCAAGCCCTTGAAGGGCTGCAGCCTGGCACTGAGAACACCGGCTGCCTGCACGAGATACCGGTGTGGTACCACGCCAGCGTCGGCCCTGAATTGCCCGTGCTGGCCCGCCGGGCAGGCCTGAGCGAGGCTGAGGTCGTGCGTTTGCACAGTGAACGTGACTACCCGGTGTTCGCCCTGGGGTTCGCGCCGGGTTTCGCGTTCATGGGGCTGGTGGACGAACGGCTGGCCACGCCGAGGCTAAGCACCCCGCGCAAGCAGGTGGCAGCGGGCAGTGTCGGCATTGCCGAGCGCCAGACCGCTGCGTACCCGGCCGCTTCCCCCGGTGGTTGGAACCTGATCGGGCGCACGCCGGTGCGGTTGTTCGACCGTGGGCGGCACGGCTACAGCCTGCTGCAACCGGGCGACCGCGTCCGCTTCGTCTCGGTGACGCGGCAGGCGTTTCTGGCGTTGGGCGGTGATGAGGAGGCACAGGCATGAAGCACTTGCGAGTCGAGGCCAGCACACCGCTGTGCGCTTTACAGGATGCAGGCCGATTTGGCGTGAGGCACCTTGGTGTCACCCAGGGCGGCGCTTTGGATTGGGTCGCAATGCGTTGGGCCAACGGGTTGCTGGGCAATGACCTGCAGGCTCCCGTCGTAGAGATTGCCTTGGGAGGATTCAGCGTGGTGGCGCAGCACGATTGCGTACTGGCGCTGGCCGGGGCCGACCTGGACGCGCACATCGACGAGCACTACTTGGCCCCTTGGCGCAGCTTCACCCTGGCCAAGGGCCAGCGCCTTACCCTCAGGCAACCTCGGCAGGGCGCTCGCGCTTATCTGGCCGCACCGGGCGGTTTCGATGCCGAGCCTGTGATGGGCAGTTGTGCCACGGTCGTGCGCGAGGGGCTGGGCGGGGTCGATGGCCAGGGCGGCGTGTTGCGTGAAGGCCAATGCTTGAGTTTTGCCGGTACAGCCACACCGATCCGCGAAGTGCCTGGTCACCTGCGTCCTGAGTATGTGGCCAAGCCCACCTTGGACCTGGTGATCGGCGCACAGATCGGCGACTTTGCTGGCCTTAGTCTGTTCGATGCCTTCAACTGCGACTGGACGCTGGACACCCGCGCCGACCGCATGGGCATCCGCCTGCTTGGCCCGCCTCTGGTTTATCAAGGCCCGGCCATGATCTCCGAAGGCATTCCCCTTGGCGCCGTCCAGGTCCCGCCCGATGGGCAGCCGATCGTGTTGCTCAATGATCGCCAGACCATCGGCGGTTATCCCCGCCTGGGGGCGCTGACGCCCCTGGCACTGGCACAACTGGCACAGTGCATGCCAGGGGCGACAGTGCGATTGCGGCCGGTAATGCAGGAGCAGGCATGGCGGGAGCAGCAGGTGTATCTGGAACGCTGGCAAGTGTTGTTGAGCGCCCCGGCGAGGCCGCGCCCGGAAATCGGCTAGCTTTCGGGGGCAATGCTAGGCAGTTGCTTTTGCGAAAGTCCAGGCCCCGCTATCCCAGTCGATACAGGGTCAAGGTGAGCGGTCTTGTACCGCGATGGGCTGCGCAGCAGCCCCAGGATTTCAGCTTCGCAGCGCATACTGTCGGGGCCGCGCTGCGGCCCATCGCGGACGGTCCGGCGCCCCGGCGAGGCCGCTCCTACAAGGGGCGTGACTGTGCGGCTTTACTTCGACAAATACCGCATCCCATCCTCCAACCCTTGCAAGGTCAGTGGATACATCCGGTCCTCGAGCAGTTCACGCACCAGCTGGGTAGAAGCGGTGTAGCCCCAGGCCTGGCGGGGGTATGGGTTGATCCAGATGACCTTGCGGAACTTGGCCATGATGCGCTGCATCCAGACATACCCGGCTTCCTCGTTCCAATGCTCCACGCTGCCGCCCGGCTGGGTGATTTCGTAAGGGGCCATGGCCGCGTCCCCGACGAACACGACCTTGTAGTCCTCGCCGTACTTATGCAGCAGGTCGAACGTGGAATAACGCTCCGACGTGCGCCGCAAGTTGTTCTTCCAGACCGTCTCATACACGCAGTTGTGAAAGTAGTAGTACTCCATGTGCTTGAACTCGGTCTTGCAGGCCGAGAACAGCTCCTCGCAGACCCTGACATGGGCATCCATCGAGCCACCGATGTCGAACAGCAGCAGCAATTTCACCGTGTTGCGCCGCTCCGGGCGCATCTGGATGTTCAGCAGCCCCGCATCGCGTGCGGTATGGTCGATAGTGCCATCGATGTCTAGCTCTTCGGCAGCGCCTTGGCGGGCGAACTTGCGCAGGCGCCGCAGGGCCAGCTTGATGTTGCGCGTACCCAGCTCCACCTGATCGTCCAGGTTCTTGTACTCGCGCTGGTCCCAGACCTTCACCGCCTTGCCCTGGCGCTCGCCAGCATCGCCCACGCGGATACCTTCGGGGTTGTACCCACCCGAGCCGAACGGGCTGGTGCCACCGGTGCCAATCCACTTGTTGCCGCCTGCGTGGCGCTCCTTTTGCTCCTGCAGGCGCTGCTTGAACGCTTCGATCAGCTTGTCCAGCCCACCCAGTGACTGGATCTGCGCGCGCTCCTCAGAGGTCAACGAGCGCTCGAATTCCTTGCGCAGCCAGTCCTCGGGGATCAACGCCTCGATGTGTCGATCCAGGTTCTCCAGGCCCTTGAAGTAAGCGGCGAAGGCCCGGTCGAACTTGTCGAAATGGCGTTCGTCCTTCACCAGGATGGCGCGGGCCAGATAGTAGAATTCGTCCATGTCGGCGAACACCACATGCCGTTGCAAGGCATGGTGCAGGTCGAGCAGTTCGCGCACCGACACCGGCACCTTCGCCGCGCGCATTTCGTTGAACAGGTTGAGCAACATGGCCCAGGCTCCCTCAGCGGTTACCGCGCCGGCTCATGAAGGCCAGGCGCTCGAGCAGCTGCACATCCTGCTCATTTTTCACCAGCGCCCCGGCCAGCGGAGGGATGGCCTTGGTCGGGTCGCGCTCGCGCAGTACCGCTTCGCCAATATCGTCGGCCATCAGCAGCTTCAGCCAGTCGACCAGTTCGGACGTTGAAGGCTTTTTCTTCAGGCCCGGTACCTTGCGCACGTCGAAGAACACGTCCAGCGCCTCGCTGACCAGCGACTGGCTGATGTTGGGGTAGTGCACATCCACGATGCGCTGCAGCGTGGCCCGGTCGGGGAAGGCGATGTAGTGGAAGAAGCAGCGGCGCAGGAAAGCGTCCGGCAGCTCCTTTTCGTTATTAGACGTGATGATGATGATCGGGCGCTGCCTGGCCTTGATGGTCTCGTCGATTTCATAGACGTAGAACTCCATCTTGTCGAGTTCCTGCAACAGGTCGTTGGGGAATTCGATATCGGCCTTGTCGATCTCGTCGATCAGCAGGATCACCCGCTCCTGGGCCTCGAAGGCCTCCCACAGCTTGCCTTTCTTCAGGTAGTTGCGTACGTCGTGGACCTTGTCCACACCCAGCTGGGAGTCGCGCAGGCGGCTGACGGCATCGTATTCGTACAAGCCCTGGTGGGCCTTGGTTGTGGACTTGATGTGCCAGGTAATCAGGCGCGCCCCGAACGAAGCTGCCAACTGCTCGGCCAGCATGGTCTTGCCGGTACCAGGCTCACCCTTGACCAACAGCGGGCGCTCGAGGGTGATGGCCGCATTGACGGCCAGTTTCAGGTCGTCCGTGGCGACATAGTCACCCGTGCCTTCGAACTTCATGGGGTCTTTCCTCTGCTTGGGCTTGCGGGCCGATGTGCAGCCAGCCTGTTAGCTCGCCTTTGGTGTGGTGGGCGGCAGGCTGGCGCTCAGGTGGCCAACACAGGGTGTGATAGTGGGCCCGACTATAACGCGGGGGTACGACGACTGAAAACGCAGACCGCGTATTCAGTCCCCGAATGCCTCGTCACTGCGCCTTAGTCGGAATCCGGCGCGCTGCGTTCATAGCGCGCACTGAATGCCTGCACGAAACCATTGCGCAGGATCTGCAGGAAGGCCTCGAACGCACTGATGTTCTGCCTGCGCACGCTGCCGCTGAGCTCAACGCGCGTGGCGAACTGGTTTTTCGGCTGGTTCTTGAGCACGGTTTCGGTGGCCCCCACCAGCGCCTCCCAGACCGAGCGGAACAGGCCCTTGTCCTTGTCCTCTACGTCCTGTTGCCAATCGAAGACCTCGACGTCGCGCAGCAGGGGCTTGATGTAGCCGTTCAGGCGGCCATTGGTGGCCTCGGCCTCGATGACCACATCGCCATGGCCCGCCTTGAAGTCGAATTTGCCATAGGCGCTGGCAAAGTCGTTGAGTCGGCGCAGCTCGATGCCGGTGGCACGCAGGCGGAACTCGAAGTCGTCGAAATCGCTGAACGGATCGAAGGTGGCACGGCTCTCGACCTTGGCATCGCCTGCGACCAGGGCACGGGCTTCGAAGCTGGCGTCGCGCCGGCCGGCTTCGTCACGGATGTTGGTGAGGTTGCGAATGCTGGCCTGCAGCTGCGTCGCTTTGAGCGTGACCGGGGGCTTGGAGCTGAAGTTGCGGAAGGTCAGCACCCCGTCGTCGATCACCACCTCGTTGAGCGTGATGGGCAGCAGCTTGTCCAGTTGCTGTCGCCAGTCGGTGCCCTGGCCGGTCTGGGAGTTCTGCTTGTCGCCGCCATCGACGAAGTTCAGCTCCGGGCGTAGGAAGGCCACTTCGGCCACCACGGCGCGGTCATACCACAGCGAATGCCAGCTGACTGAGATGTCGATCACCGGCGCGTCGAGAAAGGGCACCGGCACCTTGCCCGTGGTCTTGACGATCTTCAGCCCGTTGACGGTATACGCGCCGCGCCACCAGGCCAGGTCCACATCGCTGACCTGCCCACGGTAGTCGCCCATGTCGGCCAGTTTTTCATTGAGGTAGTCGCGCACCAGGTAGGGCAGGGCAAGCTGCAAGGCCACCAGCAGCACGATGAGGCTGCCAAGGGCGATCAGCGGCCAGCGATAGCGGGCTCTCATGGCAGTTCTCCAGGGCAAGGTGTGTGGTTGACCGCAGGGTCTGCGCCGGAGTTCGAACAGGCTTTACGGGCCTTGGGGCCGGGGCTTACCCTTGGGGCCTTTCCGTGTCTTCATCATGCCAAGGACCCTGCCATGAGCCGTATATACGCAGACAACGCCCACTCCATCGGCAACACGCCCCTGGTGCAGATCAACCGCCTCGCGCCACGCGGCGTGACCATCCTGGCCAAGATCGAAGGGCGCAACCCAGGGTATTCGGTCAAATGCCGCATCGGCGCGAACATGGTCTGGGACGCCGAGAGCAGCGGCAAGCTCAAGCCCGGCATGACCATCGTCGAACCCACCTCGGGCAACACCGGTATTGGCCTTGCCTTCGTCGCTGCCGCCCGGGGCTACAAGCTCATGCTGACCATGCCGGCCTCCATGAGCCTGGAGCGGCGCAAGGTGCTCAAAGCCCTTGGCGCCGAACTGGTGCTCACCGAACCTGCCAAGGGCATGAAGGGCGCCATCGAGAAAGCCAACGAAATCGTCGCCTCCAACCCCGAGCAGTACTTCATGCCCGGGCAGTTCGAAAACCCTGCCAACCCGGCCATCCACGAAAAGACCACAGGCCCGGAGATCTGGAACGATACCGATGGCGCCGTGGATGTGGTGGTGGCCGGTGTCGGCACTGGCGGCACCATCACCGGTATCTCGCGCTATATCAAGCACACCCAGGGCAAGGCGATCACCTCGGTGGCGGTCGAGCCCATTTCCTCGCCGCTGATCACCCAGACCCTGGCAGGCGAGGCGCTGACGCCCACGCCGCACAAGATCCAAGGCATCGGCGCGGGCTTCGTGCCGAAGAACCTCGACCTGTCGATCGTCGACCAGGTCATGACGGTGGGCGACGACGAAGCCAAGGCCATGGCTATCCGTCTGATGCAGGAAGAAGGCATCCTGTGTGGTATTTCCTGCGGTGCCGCGATGGCCGCTGCCGTGCGCCTTGCAGAAAAGCCGGAAATGCAGGGCAAGACCCTCGTGGTGATTCTGCCTGACTCAGGCGAGCGTTACTTGTCCAGCATGCTGTTCAGCGACCTGTTCAACGAGCAGGAAACCCAGCAATAACCTGCCTAGGCGGTGACCCGAAGCAATACCTGGTAACGGGCTTCATTGCACAATCTTCATCCGTATCGTTGCGCCCAGGTGGTTTGTGCCTGGGCGCGATAGGTTTATGATGCCCGGATGATTTTCCCCCGGAACAGGCAGCGCTGGCCTGTGTCCCGCCCTAGGAGTGTTGCATGACCGTTTCCTTCCTCGCCAAGGCAGGTGTGCTGCTGGTGTTCTTCGGCAGCGTGCTGTTCGTCCACCTGCGCGGCAAGGCCCGCCTGCCGGTGTTGCGCCAGTTCGTCAACCATTCGGCGCTGTTCGCCCCCTACAATGCGTTGATGTACCTGTTTTCGGGCGTGCCGTCCAAGCCGTACCTGGACCGTCAACGCTTCCCGGAGCTGGACGTGCTCAAGGACAACTGGCAGGAAATCCGCGAGGAGGCCATGCGCCTGTTCGACGAGGGTTATATCCGCGCAGCCGAAAAGGACAACGACGCCGGTTTCGGTTCGTTCTTCAAGAAAGGCTGGAAGCGCTTCTACCTGAAGTGGTACGACAAACCCCTGCCATCTGCCGAAGCCCTGTGCCCGCGAACTGTCGAGCTGGTCAGCAGCATCCCCAACGTCAAAGGGGCGATGTTCGCTCTGCTGCCCGGCGGCAGCCACCTGAACCCGCACCGTGATCCGTTTGCAGGTTCCCTGCGCTATCACCTGGGTCTCTCCACGCCCAACTCCGATGCCTGCCGCATTTATGTGGACGGCCAGCCCTATGCCTGGCGCGACGGCCAGGACGTGATGTTCGACGAAACCTACGTGCACTGGGTCAAGAACGAGACCGACGTGACCCGGGTGATTCTGTTCTGCGACGTGGAGCGTCCCCTGAACAGCCCGTTCATGACCCGCGTCAACCGCAAGGTCAGCGCATTTCTGGGCCGCGCCACTGCACCGCAGAATACAGACGATGAACGCGTGGGCGGGATCAACCAGGCCTACGCCTGGAGCAAGCGGTTCAGCAACAAGCTGAGCACGCGCGTCAAGCAGTTCAAACGTGCCAACCCCAAGGCTTATCGCGTGTTGCGACCGATACTGGCCGTGGTCGTAGCCTATCTGCTGTTCCGCTGGTTGTTCTGACGGCGCCCTCGACAGGGAGGGCGCCTGCAAGGCAGTTGCCCTTCACCCCTGGCGAAATTCTTGGGCGACGCAGTGGCGCAGCACCCCTTCCTCGAAGTCCAGGAAACCCGCTTCACGCTGGGTGATCAGGTAATACAGCAGGGTGTCGAGCGTTCGTGCCGGTGGGACGGCGACCGCCAGCATCTTCACCGCAGGTTCGCTTTCACAGGTGCACCCGAACTCCACCAAGGCTTCGCTCACCTGCTGCAGTGTCTCAGGCGGCTTGACCCGAACCCGGAACACCGAGCTGCCACTGCTGCGCAGCAACTGGGCAAACCAGTGTTGGCCAGCCTGCTCATGGGTGCAGATCACGTCACCTGGGGCGATGCCGTAGACATGGAACGGGATGTTGTCGATCACGTAACCGTCGTCGACGGCCCTGGCCCATAGCCCTTCCACCGATGCCGGCGGATAGCCATTGGCATCCTGTTGCAGCGGGAACAGCACTTTCTTGTAGACGCCGTTCATGCAGCGCCTCGGCGCCGTGCCGGGCGCAGCACCAGCCACAGGGCCACGCCGATCAGAAGGCCGCCGTACAAGTGGGCCATCGACAACGGCTCATTCAGCAGCCAGGCCCCCCACAGCACCCCGAACACGGGGATCATGAAGGTCACCGTACTGGCCTTGACCGGGCCGATTTCGGCCAGCAGGCGGAAGTACAGGATGTAGGCGAACGCCGTGCACAACAGGCCGAGCCCCACCAGCGAGCCCCAGACCTGCCAGCCGCCCCAGCTGGCAGGTGGCTGGGTAAGGGCGCTCCAGGCGAACAACGGGGTAAGCAGCAGGGTCGCGCCGAGCATGCTGCCCAGGGCCGACAGGCGGCTGTCCAGGCCGCTGACCCAGCGGCGGGCCAGGTAGCCGGCAAAGCCATAGCAGGTCGTGGCCGCCAGGCACGCCAGGGCGCCTTGCAACAAGGCTGCATCAAGGGCAACAGGCCCCGCACCGCTCAGGATGCCCACGCCGAACAGGCCCAGGAAAATGCCGCACAACTTGGCCAATGTCATGGGTTCCTTGAAGAACAACACGCCGATCAGCACGCCCATCAAGGGCGTCGTGGCATTGAAGATGGCCGAATAACCGGCTGGCAGCACCTGGGCTGCCACAGAATAAAAGGTGGCCGGAATGCCCGAGTTGATCATGCCCAGCACCAGGCAGGCGCCTAATTTCCCTTGGAAATCCCAGCGTATGCGCGCAGCGCCGAGCAGTGCGATCAAGCCCAGGCAGGCGATGGAGACACGGAAGAAGGCCGTCGGCACGGTCCCCAGTACAGGGGCAATGATGCGCATGAACAGAAAGCTCGCGCCCCATACGGCAGCAAGGGTTAGCAGGCGGGCTAGGGCGGTGGGGCTCACGAAAGTCTCCAGGGGCTTGGCAGGGGCGCGAGTGTACGTCAGCAGGCCGGTGGATTCTTGCGCTTTCTTGCCCAATGAAGTTCAGCCAGTGCCCTGGCGTGGTCCGTTCACGCCCCGCGCAGGCACTTCAAGGCGCTGAAGTCGCTGCGCACCTTGGTCAGCCGCTCCAGCAGCACCTGGCGTTGGGCGGGGGTGCTCTGCTGCACCAGGTCCACCACCAGACTGCGGGCTTGCCGTTCGGTGTTCTGGAAGGCTTGGCGATAGTCGGCTGTCCACAGGCTTTCCTTGTTCTGCAGCAAGGTCGCGACCCGCTCCGGGAAGCCTGGCTCGTGGCGTTGTTCCACCGCCAGCAGCAGTTGTTGCTGCCAATGGGCCCTATTGCGTATCCATTCGCTGTTCTGGTCACCCAAGGCGCGGGACCAGGCGCCGACCCGTTGCTTCTGGACCTCGGTCAGCTCGCCGAACCAGGGCTTGAGGCGCTTTTCCATGCGCTCGGCGCGCTCGCTGATCTGGCGGGGCAGGGGGGTGTCGACATATTCCTTGCGCCGCTGGGCAATATCGTCACGAAATGCATCGCGCATCTCGGCCACCTGCGCATCGCTCATGCCTTGCAGCAACTCGGTAGCCGACGGCGTGATTTCGGCCGCGACCCGGCCAATTGCCTCGCGGGCCTCCTCGGTGCGCTGCTGCAGCGCCTGGTCGGTGACCTGGTTATCGGCCACCATGGTGCGCAGGCGGTCCAGCCAGTCGAGGTAACCGGGCAGTTGCGTCTGGCAATGCCATGCCAGGTGCTGCCGGAGGCGATCATCGAGCAGGGTTTTCTGCTCACGGTTCATGTCCAGGTAGTCGCCAAGCGACCAGGGCACCAGGCGATCGAGGTTGCGATAGGCCAGGTCGATGCGGCTGCAAGCACCCAGCAGCAGGGCGAAACCCAGGCAGATCGACAGGACTTTGAGCAGGCGTGCAGGCATGTGCGGGTCCTTGCAGTGGCAGCCAATGGGTAGACGCAGCACAACACCTGCGGTTCCACCGGATGGCGCGTGGAGGCCTGGATGGCGATGAACCGACCGCAGGCTTTGACACCAGGGCGGGTCTATCCGGAAAATAGCCGCCTTGACTTGAGGATGTTCGAAAATGGCTCTGCTTGGGCGTTACAACAGTTTGCAAATTGTTAAGCACGTGGACTTCGGCCTGTACCTGGACGGCGGTGCCGACGGGGAAATCCTGCTGCCGTCCCGTTACATTCCCAAGGGTGCCGAGACTGAAGTCGATGACTGGCTGAACGTGTTCATCTACCTCGACAGCGAAGACCAGCTGATCGCCACCACCGAGAAGCCCAAGGTGCAGGTGGGCGAGTTCGCCAGCCTCAAGGTCAAGGACATCAACGGTGCGGGCATCTTCCTGGACTGGGGTCTGTCCAAGGACCTGCTGATGCCGTATTCCGAAGAGGCACGGCCGCTGAAGATCGGCGACTACTGCGTGGTGCACGTGTACCTGGACAAGCGCACCCGCCGCATCACCGCCACCTCGCGCCTGGACCGCTACCTCGACACCACGCCTGCCGACTACAAGCCTGGGCAGCCGGTGGAACTGCTGGTGGCCGGCGAAACGCCGATGGGTTTCAAGGCCATCATCAACAACCGTCACTGGGGCTTGATCCACAAGAACGAGGTGTTCAAGTTCCTGCGCTCAGGCATGCACGAGCAGGGTTACATCAAGGAAGTGCGGGCTGACGGCAAAGTGTCGCTCAGCCTGCAGCCAGTGGGCGCTGCGCTGTCCGACAGCTTGCAGGAGCAGATCATGGCGCGCCTGGACGCCGAGGGTGGGGTGCTGCCGGTTTCCGACAAGAGCGACCCTGCATTGATCAGCAAGCTGTTCAATGTCAGCAAGGGCAATTTCAAGAAGGCCATCGGCGGGCTGTTCAAGCAAGGCCGCATTGTCATCCATGACGACCGGATCGAGAAAGCCTGATCAGCCCTGCACGAAGGTGTTGAAGTCCAGCTGATCACCACCGGGGCGAGTGTCGCGCAGCAGCGAGTCGCGGTCAGCGCTAAGGGCCAGGCTGATGGTGGAACGACGCTTGCCAGGGTTGCGCACTTCCATCTGCTCTTGATGGGCCCGCAGGAAGTTGACCGGCACTTTCAGGTGCTGGAGTTCATCGGTCAGCGGGGTGTGCAACAGCAGGTTGACCCAATCGGGCTGGCCCTTGCGAAGCAAGGCCACCGGGACCTCGAACCACCACAGGTTGCGCTTGGGGTCGAGGATGGCGAACAGCGTGTTGGCACTGGTCAGTACCGGGCGCGCCAGTGTGCTGTTGCGGCGGGCGATGGCAGCGGGTTTGTCGAGTTTCATGCAGGTTCCTGCGGGTCGAAGCCTTCAAAGCCCGCATTGTGAGGGGTGGCACCTTGCCGGGCAAGGTTTGGTGTTCTCAACGGAGCATCTACGGCTCTGCATTTCAACCGTTTGGCTTGTTGACGCAAATTTCTTGAAACTCCTGTGCAAGCGGCTGGGTCAACCTTCTGTCGGCACGATACGCGTGCTACATCACAGGAGTTTTGCCATGAGCGGTACTGGAGACAAAATTAAAGGTATGGCCAACGAGGCAATGGGCAACATCAAGCAAGGTGTTGGCAACTTCACTGACAACGAAAAACTCAAAGGCGAAGGCAAGGCCCAGGAAATCAAGGGCGAAGGCCAACAGGTCAAAGGCGACGTGAAAAACAAGGTCGACGACCTGACCAAGTAATGATTCACGCCTGCCGAGCCGTCCTCTGCGCTTCGAAGCAGGGGGCGGTAACAGGCAGAATTATTTAAAGCCGTTGCATGATTACCGGGAGCAGCACCCCAAGCGCAGGGTCCATTAGACTGAACGTCAGATCGATCAAGCGGCGAAAGGAGACGCTATGATTTTTTCCGCCTTGCAGGGCTTACCCTTGCACCGCGTGCTGGTGCGCACCGTCAACGAATTCCTCGATGACGAAATGTCCACCTATGCTTCGGCATTGGCCTACCAGGCCCTTTTCTCGTTGTTCCCCTTCCTGTTGTTTCTCATTGCCCTGATCGGTTTCCTGCACCTGCCGGACTTCTTCTCCTGGCTGCGTTTGCAATCGGAGCTGGTCTTGCCACCCCAGGCCCTTGAGCAGGTCAACCCCGTTATCGACCAACTGCAGCAGTCCAAGGGTGGCTTGCTGTCGGTGGGTATCGTCATTGCCCTGTGGACGGCTTCAGCCGGCGTGCGGTTGATGATGAGCGCCATGAACGCGGCCTACGACGTGCCGGAAGGTCGCCCGGTCTGGAAGCGTATCCCGCTGTCGGTGCTGTACACCATTGGGTTGGCAGGCATGCTGCTGGCGGCCGCGGCCCTTATGGTGCTGGGCCCGCAGGTCATGGAGTGGATCGCGGCGCAGATCGGCATGGAAGAGTTCATCGTCACCCTATGGACCATTCTTCGCTGGCCGGTGATCGTGATTCTGCTGATGGTTGCGGTCGCGGTTATTTACTACGTCATGCCTGATGTGGAACAGAAATTCCGTTTCATTACCCCGGGCTCGGTGCTGGCGGTCGTAGTGTGGATCATCGCGTCGCTGGGCTTTGCCTATTACGTGAAGACGTTTGCAGACTACAACGCCATGTATGGCAGCATCGGGGCAATCATCGTGCTGCTGCTGTACTTCTACATCTCGGCTGCCGTGCTGTTGCTGGGCGCGGAGATGAATGCGGTGATTGAACACATGTCGGCCGAGGGCAAGGACCCAGGCGAAAAAGACTTCGATGGCACCCGCGACGACGAAAAGCCCAAGGTGCTGGGCCAGGAGCGCCCCAGTGCTGACGACGCGGCGGGGGTTGAACCTACCCCGCGCTGAACTGCCCCGGATGGGCAGTGCGCTCCAGCGCTATCAGGGCCTTGCTGCGCTGATAGCGCTGGAGCTTGTCACGCAGCGACTGGGGTAGCTCGCCAGCTGGCGCGAACCCCTGGCGTGCATAGTAGTTGGCAAGCGTTGGATGGCAGAACAACCACGTACTGCCGCAGGCGTTCTCCAGAGCCTTTGCGACCAACTGCATACCCACGCCTTCCGAGCGCCGATCAGGCGCCACGAACAGCCCCGTCAGCCACTGACCACTCTCCACCTCGCTGAGAGACAACCCAGCAATGATGCCCGGCGACCTGGCCACCCAGAGCTTGCCCTGCGCAGGGGCGCGCATGCGTGAACCCTGTTGGCGATAGAAGTGGTCGAGCAACCGCTGTTCCGGGGCTGAAAGCCGGGTGCAGTGCACAGGCGGCCGTGAGGGCACGACGGTGCTCAGCTGGCCACGAAGTTCGGCGGGGAAACCAGTTCGACGGTCTGCTGCTTGCGCGGTGCCAGGATCTCGGCTTCACCTGCCACGACCAATTCGTCGTTCTGGTTATACACGTTGGTGGCGATACGCACTTTGAACTTGGGCAATTTTTCCAGGATTTCCAGGCGCACCGTCAGGGTGTCGCCGATCTTGACCGGCTTCTGGAAGCTCATCTGCTGGCCCAGGTAGATGGTGCCAGGGCCTGGGAGCGTGCAGGCCACCGCCGCACTGATCAACGCGCCGCTGAACATGCCATGGGCAATGCGCTCGCGGAACATGCTCTTGGCCGCGAACTCGGCGTCCAGGTGCACCGGGTTGTGATCGCCGGACATGGCGGCGAACAGCTGGATGTCGCGCTCCTCGACCAACTTCGTGTATTCGGCTTTCTGGCCGACTTCTAGGGCTTCGTAGGGCGTGTTGCTGAGCTGGGACATCAGGGCTTCCTTAAGCAGTACAGGTCGGATGCCGGTCGCGCGCAGGGCGTCGGCCAGACGGGTGAGACGCTTGCCGGGGGGACCCGGATCACATTTTGCGCCCACGTCAGTGTACCCACAGTCGAGCAAATTGCAGGAAGGGCACAAATAAGATTCACAATGTTAATGGCAGGCGCTGACGACTGGGCCGTGCCTGGCTTACCTGCTAACGTCGAACCAACGCCTGTGCACAGTCAGCGCGCAGGCACTTGGACTACAGGACGCAGTGCAGGTCCCGGCAGAGGAACAACAATAAATGCAAGCCGACTTCTGGAATGACAAGCGCCCCGCGGGCGTGCCCTCCACCCTGGACATGCAGGCCTACGCGTCAGTGGTCGAGGTGTTCGAACGCTCCTGCAAGCACTTTGCCGATCGCCCGGCCTTCAGCAATTTGGGCGTGACCTTGACCTACGCCGACCTCGATCGTCTGTCGGCCGCCTTCGCCTGCTGGTTGCAGCAACAGACCGACCTCAAGCCGGGCGACCGCATCGCGGTGCAAATGCCCAACGTGCTCCAGTACCCCATCGCCGTGTTCGGCGCCATGCGCGCCGGGCTGATCGTGGTCAACACCAACCCGCTTTACACCGAGCGCGAAATGCGCCACCAGTTCAAGGACAGCGGCGCCCGGGCCCTGGTGTACATGAACCTGTTCGGCAAGCGTGTGCAGACGGTCCTGCCCGATACCGGTATCGAGTACCTGATCGAGGCGAAGATGGGCGACATGCTGCCTACGCTCAAAGGCTGGCTGGTCAACACCGTGGTCGACAAGCTCAAGAAGATGGTACCAGCCTATGCGCTGCCCCAGGCCGTGTCGTTCAAGCAGGTACTGCGCCAGGGCCGCGATGGCGTGCCCACGCCTGTGCCGTTGAGCCTGGATGACATCGCCGTGCTGCAGTACACCGGCGGCACGACGGGGCTGGCCAAGGGCGCGATGCTCACCCACGGCAACCTGGTGGCAAACATGCTGCAGGTGCTGGCCTGTTTCTCCCAGCATGGGCCGGACGGGCAGAAGCTGCTCAAGGACGGCGAAGAGGTGATGATCGCGCCGTTGCCCCTCTACCACATCTATGCATTCACCGCGAACTGCATGTGCATGATGGTCACCGGCAACCACAACGTGCTGATCACCAACCCGCGGGACATACCAGGCTTCATCAAGGAGCTGGGCAAGTGGCGGTTTTCCGCGTTGCTGGGCCTCAACACGCTGTTCGTCGCGCTGATGGACCACCCCGGGTTCCGCCAGCTCGATTTCTCTGCATTGAAGGTCACCAACTCCGGCGGCACTGCCCTGGTCAAGGCCACGGCCGAGCGCTGGGAACAGCTGACGGGTTGCCGCATCGTCGAAGGGTACGGCCTGACCGAAACGTCCCCCGTGGCCAGCACCAACCCCTACGGCACGCTGGCGCGGCTGGGCACGGTGGGCATCCCGGTGGTGGGCACGGCTTTCAAGGTGATCGATGCCGACGGCAACGAGCTGGCCCTGGGTGAACCCGGTGAGCTGTGCATCAAGGGCCCGCAGGTCATGAAAGGCTACTGGCAGCAACCGGAGGCCACGGCCGAGGCACTGGACGCCGAAGGCTGGTTCAAAACCGGTGACATTGCCGTGATCGACCCCGACGGTTTCACTCGTATCGTCGACCGCAAGAAGGACATGATCATCGTGTCGGGCTTCAATGTGTACCCCAACGAAGTCGAAGAGGTGGTCATGGGCCATCCCAAGGTCGCCAATTGTGCCGCTATCGGCGTGCCAGACGAGCGTTCCGGCGAAGCGGTGAAGTTATTCGTGGTGCCGCGCGAAGGGGGTGTGGATGTCGAGGAGCTCAAGGCCTATTGCAAGGCCAACCTTACCGGCTACAAAGTGCCCAAGCAGATCGTGCTACGCGAGGCGCTGCCGATGACGCCGGTGGGCAAGATCCTGCGGCGCGAACTGCGTGACGCCAGCTAATCGATAGCCCGCGACAAGGAAGATGTGCCGTGCGCCAGGGCCTGGCGCACGGCACATCCCGGTGGCCTAACCGGCTCATTAAGTCAAATACTCTAAACGTGACCCGAAGTATTCATTGAGTCACCTTTGTGACTGTCAAGCCCGCTTTGGGCTCTAGTAGACCCTCGGCAAAGCTGCTACTCTCGGCCCGCTTTCAGATGATCTGGTTTGCATCAGGCCGTCATCTCATATCAATAATAAACGCCTCGACGCGTGAAACGAACTTCGCTGTTGCTGAAGGAGTGGGCTTGCATGATCGACCATTTTTGGAAGGACAAGTATCCGGCCGGTATCGCGGCGCAGATCGATCCCGACGAATTCCCCAACATCCAGGCGGTACTCAAGCAATCCTGCCAGCGCTTTGCCGACAAACCGGCCTTCAGCAACCTGGGCAAGACCCTGACCTACGGTGAGTTGTATACCCTTTCCGGCGCCTTTGCCGCCTGGTTGCAACAGCATACCGACCTAAAGCCCGGTGATCGCATCGCGGTGCAACTGCCCAACGTGCTGCAGTACCCGGTGGCGGTATTTGGCGCCATGCGCGCCGGCCTGATCGTGGTCAACACCAACCCGCTGTACACCGCCCGGGAAATGGAGCACCAGTTCAAAGACTCCGGCGCCAAAGCGCTGGTGTGCCTGGCGAACATGGCGCACCTGGCCGAGAAGGTAGTGCCCAAGACCCAGGTCAAGCACGTCATCGTCACCGAAGTGGCAGACCTGCTGCCTGCGCTCAAGCGGCTGCTGATCAACAGCGTGATCAAGTACGTCAAGAAGATGGTGCCGGCCTATCACCTGCCCAGCGCCGTGCGCTTCAACGATGCCTTGGCCCTGGGCAAGGGCCAGCCGGTGACCGAGGCCAACCCGCAAGCCGATGATGTGGCCGTGTTGCAATACACCGGCGGCACCACCGGTGTGGCCAAGGGCGCCATGCTGACCCACCGCAACCTGGTGGCCAACATGCTGCAGTGCCGGGCGCTGATGGGTTCGAACCTGCAGGAAGGGTGCGAGATTCTCATCACCCCGCTGCCGCTGTACCACATCTACGCCTTCACCTTCCATTGCATGGCCATGATGCTGATCGGCAACCACAACGTGCTGATCAGTAACCCCCGCGACCTGTCCGCCATGGTCAAGGAACTGGGCAAGTGGAAGTTCACAGGTTTCGTGGGCCTCAATACGCTGTTCGTGGCGCTTTGCAACAGCGATGCGTTCCGCGCCCTGGACTTCTCGGCCTTGAAGATCACCCTGTCTGGCGGCATGGCGCTGCAACTGAGCGTTGCCGAGCGCTGGCGTGCGGTGACGGGCTGCGCCATCTGCGAAGGCTATGGCATGACCGAAACCAGCCCGGTGGCCGCCGTGAACCCCGCGCAGGCCAACCAGGTGGGCACTATTGGTATTCCGGTGCCGTCCACGCTGTGCAAGATCGTCGACGACGCCGGCAACGAGCTGCCCTTGGGCGAAGTGGGCGAACTGTGCGTCAAGGGCCCTCAGGTGATGAAGGGCTACTGGCAGCGCGAGGAGGCCACCGCCGAAATTCTCGACAGCGAAGGCTGGCTCAAGACTGGCGACATCGCCCTGATTCAGCCTGACGGCTACATGCGTATCGTCGACCGCAAGAAGGACATGATTCTGGTGTCCGGCTTCAACGTCTACCCCAATGAACTCGAAGACGTGCTAGCGGCGGTGCCTGGCGTATCGCAGTGTGCGGCCATCGGCATTCCGGATGAAAAATCCGGGGAGCTGATCAAGGTCTTCGTCGTGGTCAAACCTGGCATGACGGTGACCAAAGAGCAGGTGATGGAGCACATGCGCGCCAACCTCACCGGGTACAAGGTGCCGCGTCAGGTCGAGTTCCGCGACACCCTGCCGACCACCAACGTCGGCAAGATCCTGCGTCGCGAACTGCGTGACGAAGAGCTCAAGAAGCTCAACCTCAAGAAAAGCGCCTGACCTGGCGCGCACCGCCTGCCACCGCCCTGCAGCCCCTTTTGACGAGGCCTCGCAGGGCGGGCGGTCCTTGCTTCAGCGCAGTTTTTCCAGCATCTGGTAGTACCACATGCCCGCTGCCAGGAGCGGGTTGCCCAACACGTCTCCCATCGGCACACGCACATGCTTGCACTGGGCGAAGGTGTCGAATTTCTCCAAGGTGCCAGTCATGGCTTGAGCCATGATTTCGCCCATGATGTGGCTGGTGGCGATGCCGTGCCCGGAGTAGCCCTGGCAGTACCAGACATGGTCCGAAAGCTTGCCCACTTGGGGTATGCGATTGACCACGATGCCCATGGCGCAGCTCCATTGAAACGCAATGGGCACGCCCTTCAAGGCAGGGAAGGTACGCTCGATGCACGGGCGCAGTTCGGCTTCGATATCCCGCGAATCGCGCCCTGAGTAGTTGGCGCCGCCGCCGAACAGCAGCCGCTTGTCGGCCGTCAGGCGGTAGTAGTCCAGCACGAATCGGCAATCGTAGACGGCAAGGTCCTGCGGGTTGATTTGCGCTGCCAGCTCGCCCAATGGCGCCGTGGTGACGATGCCGCCCATGGCCGGGAATATCTTGCCCTTGAGCTGGTGCTTTTCCAGCTTGTGATAGACATCGCCTGCCAGCATCACCTGGCGCGCGTCCACACGCCCATGGGCCGTCACCACGGCAGGGCGAGGGCCGTGCACGATTTCCAGCACTTCGGTCTGCTCGAAGATCAGCGCGCCCAGGCTGTGGGCGGCGCGGGCTTCGCCAAGGCACAGGTTCAGCGGGTGCAGGTGCAGGTTGCGCCGGTTCTTCAGGGCGCCCAGGTACAGGGGGCTTTGCAGGTGTTCGGCCATCGCCTGGCGGTCGAGCAGCTCGACCTGATCACCCATGCCATGGCGCTGTGCCTGGGCCTCGAATGCCCGTAGCTCGTCCAGGTGCGAGGGTTTCATGGCCGCGTGCAGGTGACCGTGCTTGAGGTCGCAGTCGATGCCATAGCGGGCCACCCGTTGCTCGATGATCTGGTGGCCCCGCCAGCGCAGGTGCCAGATGAAATCATCCACGTCGCTGCCCAGCCGCTTGCGCATCTGTGCGCGCATGGCTTCGTCACCCGACAGGCTGCCGGTCACTTGACCACCATTGCGCCCGCTGGCGCCCCAGCCCACCCGGTTGGCTTCGACCACCGCGACTTTCAGGCCGCGTTCGGCCAGTTCCACGGCCGTTGCCAAGCCGGTGAAGCCCGCGCCGATGATTGCCACGTCCACCTGCACGGTGCCCTTGAGCTGGGGGTAGGTGGTGAGGTCGTTGAGGGTGGCGGTGTAGTAGGACGGCGCACGTTGCGCCGGGCCTTTGTTCACTGCTGCGTTCATGGGTAATCCTTGTTCTGTGTGGGGCTCAGGCCTGGTGCAGGTACCAGCGCCAGTCCTGTTCGCTGACTTCGGCCATGAATTGACGGTATTCGGCGCGCTTGACCTTCAGGTACACGCCAAGAAACGCATCGCCCAGTGCTTCGCGGGCCCAGGTCGACTGCTCCAGGGCTTGCAGCGCGGTGAGCCAGTCAGTTGGCAGGTGTTCGGTCGCCTGGGCATAGCCATTGCCCTGAATCGGCGCGCCAGGGTCGAGCTGATCACGTATGCCGCTGTGACTGGCGGCCAACATGGCGGCGGCCGCCAGGTACGGGTTGGCGTCAGCCCCGCAGATACGGTGCTCAACATGCCGGCTATTGGCCGGCCCGCCCGGCACCCGCAGGCTGACCGTGCGGTTGTCCACGCCCCAGGTGGGCGACAGGGGCGCGTAGCTATTGGCCTGGAAGCGGCGGAAGGAGTTGGCGTTGGGGCAAAACAGCAGCAGCGACGCGTGCAGGTGCTGCAACATGCCGGCCACTGCGTAACGCAGCAGCGGTGTGCCGGCCGGATCTTCGCTGGCGAACAGGTTACGGCCGGCGCTGTCGGCCAGGCTCAGGTGCATGTGCATACCGGTACCGGCCAAGTGGCCGAAGGGCTTGGCCATGAAGCAAGCCTGCATGCCATGGGCGTGGGCGATGCCTTTGACCAGGCGCTTGTAGCGTACCGCCTGGTCCATCGCTTGCACGGCATCACCGTGTTCGAGGGTAATCTCCACCTGGCCTGGGGCGTATTCCGAAATGGCCGTACGCGCCGGTATGCCCTGTGCCTTGCAGGCCGCATACAGGTCTGCCAGGAACGGCTCGATCTGCTCCAGCTCTCGCAGCCC
Organism: Pseudomonas sp. KCJK9111; assembly: GCF_046231935.1. NCBI lineage: Bacteria > Pseudomonadati > Pseudomonadota > Gammaproteobacteria > Pseudomonadales > Pseudomonadaceae > Pseudomonas > Pseudomonas sp. KCJK9111. Next base: position 22,941 of record NZ_JBJJMO010000065.1, read on the forward strand.
GTACACCTGGGTGCTGCGAGGGCGTGCGCCGTCCTGGTCGAGCGCCGGTTGCGGATGGCCATGGGCATCGCGCTGCTGGTCGAGCAGGTAGAACTCCAGCTCGCAGGCCATCACGGGGTGGTACCCGTCGGCCTTCAGGGCTTCGACGGTGCGCAACAGTACATGACGCGGATCGGCCACGCTGGCCGGCAGGCCTTGGTGTGGGTGCATGCTCACTTGCAGCGCTGCGGTCGGCACCCGGCGCCAGGGCAGGCGCACCAGGCTGCCATCGAGTGGGTAGGCACGGCAATCGATGTCGCCGACATCCCAGACCAGGCCCGAGTTTTCCACGTCGTCGCCGTTTACGGTCAGGCCGAGAATGGTGCTGGGTAATGGCCGGCCGGTCTGGTACACGGCCAGCAGTTCGTCACGGTGCAGCAGCTTGCCGCGTGGCACGCCGTTGGCGTCGAGGATGAACAGTTCGAACAGATCAATATCGGGGTTGGCGGCCAGAAACTGGCTGGCCTGCTCCACAGGTGCAAAGTGCATAATCATTCGCTCGCGAACGCTCAGGCCCCTGCCTGTGCAGGCGGCCCGGCTGGGTCAAACGGCCCGATGCAGGCCGGGTGAGGTCATGCAGGCGTAAGCGAGGTGTCGGGCGGGCGCGCGTGACGGCAGTGCCACAATGCCCAAAAGGCGAGGATGACATGCACCAACGGATTTTCGCCGCACAGCGCCCGGGGCTTCGACGGTGAAGGGCGGTTGGACGATGGTGAGCTGGGCTGGGCGGGAGTCATGCGTTCGATACTCACATGCCGCTTGAGGGGGATTAAAGTAGTGAATGGCAACCTTTACATTGGGGCTGGCTAAACATTTGATTGGCGTGCAAATGATTAGGGTCGAGGGTTCGTTGGTCAACTCCATAGCTGCGCACTCATGATAATTGCCGTTGCCGTTGCCGTTGCCGTTGCCGTTGCCGTTGCCGTTGCCGTTGCCGTTGCCGTTGCCGTTGCCGTTGCTT